>JAGWZT010000019.1 GCA_018971925.1 Lysobacteraceae bacterium
TAGCGCAGCAGGTTGTTCAGTGGTTCGCTTCAGCGCAACAGGATCCATACACCCAGCGCGGCGAACAACACCGCGGCAGCGAGCCGTGTCGCGCGCAGCGGCAGGCGCGCGGCGAATCGAGCGCCGAGGAATACCACCGGCACGTTTGCGACCAGCATGCCCGCGGTGCTGCCTGCGATCACCTGCCACAGCGGCCGGTAATGAGCGCCCAGCACCACGGTCGCGATCTGCGTGCGATCGCCCAGTTCAGCCAGGAAGAACGCGATCACCGTCGCCACGAATACGCCGCGGCCGCGTCGTGGCGGTGCGTCGACCGGTTCTTCGTTCTCCGGCAACAACGCCCACCCGGCCACAGCCAGGAACGACAACCCGATCAACCAGCGCTGCACTTCCGGCGTCATCCAGTGCGCCAGCCATGCGCCCGCTTCGGCGGCGATCGCGTGACTGAGCAGGGAAGCGACGAGAATGCCCGCGCAGATCGGCCACGGTTTGCGGAACTTGGCCGCGAACACCAGCGAAAGCAATTGGGTCTTGTCGCCGATCTCGGCCAGCGCGACCGCGCCGAGTGAAACCAGGAAGGCTTGCAAGGGGAATCTCCGAGGGGCCGGGTGACGCATGACAATCCTCATGCGCGTTCCGGCCCGGACACGTGCACGCGGACTGTCGGTCTCGCCGATCGCTGCGATCGCTTGCGCCACGGCCTGCGGGCCGAGTGTGTTGACGCAAGCCCTTCAGCAACATGCCGAAGGCGGCTACTCCCCGACGGAGTTGGCGCAGCCTATCGGGTCGCTGCGGGCCGCGCAACGTTACAATTCACCGATGCCAGACCAACAACCGAACGCCTGGATTCCCCAGCCCTTGCGCAGGCTGGGCGGCCTCGCCCTGACCCTGGCCCTGAACCGGCTGCTTGCGCTCGATCCCGACGCGCGTGCCGCGGTCGGCAAACTGGAAGGCCGCCGCATCGGCGTGCATCTGCGCGGGCCGGAAATCGCCTTCGCGATCGCCGCGCGCAACGGTACCCTGCAGATCGAGCCGCCGCCCGATGGCGGTGACGACGGCAGCGTCAACGATTTCGAAGTCAACGCGACGCCCGGTGCGCTGCTGGCGATGGCGCTCGGCCGCGGCGACGGCGCGCGGCCCGCAGGCCCCGCGGGCAAGGTGGACATCGCGGGTGATGCCGAACTGGCGCATCGCGTGCAGCAACTCGCGCGCGACTACAAACCGGATTTCGAAGCGGCGTTCGCGGCCGTGTTCGGTGAAGTAGCCGGCACCGCGATCGCACGGGCGCTGCACGACGCCGCGCGCTGGGCGGGCCAGGGCGCGAAGCATTTTCGCGACGATGGTGTCGACTGGTTGCGCGACGAGGCGCGCCTGACCGTGCCGCCCACCGAGATGAATGCGTTCCTCGACGACGTGGATACCCTGCGCGAGCGCACCGAGCGCCTGGCCGCGCGCATCCAGCGCCTGGGAGACCGCAAGCCATGACGCCGCTGCGCCTGTTGCCGCGCGTGCTGCACGTTGCCGCGGTACTGGTGCGCTATCGCATCGATGACCTGATCGACGAGGCGCATGTGATGCGCCCGTTGCGCTGGTTGCGGGCGTTGTTGCCGCGGCCGCGCAAGCAGATCGCCGCGCGGCCGCGTGGCGCGCGCCTGCGCCTCGCATTGACCGAACTCGGCCCGATCTGGGTCAAGGCGGGACAGGTGTTGTCCACCCGCCGCGACCTGATTCCCGAAGACGTCGCCGATGAACTTGCGCACCTGCAGGACCAGGTGCCGCCGTTCCCCGGTGAGGTTGCGCGCACGATCGTCGAGGAGTCGCTGGGCAAACCGATCGGCGAGTTGTACGCGAGCTTCGACGAAGTGCCGCTGGCATCGGCCTCGATCGCGCAGGTGCATGCGGCGCGATTGCTGCCGTCTTTGCCCCCCTCTCCCTCGGAGAGAGGCGGACGCAGCCCGAGCGCGCAGCGCTGGGGTGAGGGTTCGCGCTCGCGCGGCGCAGCGTTTGGCGGTTTCGGACCCTCACCCGACGCTGCGCGCCGCCACGAAGCTCTTGGCCAGGGACGGCAGCTTCACCCGGAGGGAGAGGGAAAATTTGCGCAGCCTTCGGCTGCACGCTCCATCGGTCGCGAAGTCGTGGTCAAGGTATTGCGCCCGAACGTCGCGAGGAACATCGCGCACAACCTGGAATTGCTGGATGCGTTGGCCGGCATGGTCGAGCGCTGGCATCCGCAGGCCGACAAGATCCGCCCGCGCGACATGTTCAATGAAGTCGCCAAGACCCTGCACAACGAATTGAACCTGCAGAACGAGGGTGCCAACGCCAGCCTGCTCCGCCGCAATTTCGAAAACTCCGACGACCTGTACGTGCCGGAAATCTTCTGGTCGCATACGGGCGAAAAAGTGCTGACGATGGAGCGCGTTCACGGCATTCCCGCCGACGACGTGGTCGCGCTCGACAAGGCCGGCATCGACCGCCGCGCGCTGGCGGCGAAGGGTGTGCGTCTCTTCTACGAACAGGTGTTCCGCGACAATTTCTTCCACGCCGACGCGCACCCCGGCAACATCTGGGTCGATCCCACGCGCACACGCGAACCGCGTTTCATCGCGCTGGATTTCGGCATCATGGGTTCGTTGCCGGACGAGGACCAGTACTGGCTCGCGGAAAATTTCATCGCGATGTTCGAGCGCAACTACCGCCGCATCGCCGAGCTGCATCTCGCGGCCGGCTGGATGCCGCGGCATATCCGCGTGGACGAGCTGGAAGCCGCAATCCGCACGGTCTGCGAACCGTACTTCACGCGGCCGTTGTCGGAAATCTCGCTGGCCGAGGTGATCGCGAAACTGTTCAGCACCGCGCGCAAGTTCGAGCTGACCTTGCAGCCGCAGTTGATCCTGTTGCAGAAGACGCTGCTCAACGTGGAAGGTCTGGGGCGCCAGCTCGATCCGCAAATCGACATCTGGTCGGTGGCGCAACCGGTCTTGAAGCGCATCGTCGCCGACCGTTACAGCGCGCGCCACGCCCTGCGCGAAATCCGCAAGCGCGTACCGGAATGGTTGCGCATCGCGCCGCTGATTCCGGAACGCATCCACAGCGCACTCGAAAAGCTGGCCGAGGGCAACGGACCGCTGCAGTTCGGCGAGCGCGAAATGGAAAACCTGCGCATGCTGCAGCGTGAAATCCAGCGTCGCATCCTCGTGGCCGCGTTCGGCGGCGCGCTGCTGATCGGCGCCGCGCTGGTATACGCGCTGGGACAACGCCAGAGTGTCTGGTTGCCCGCCGTCCTCGCGATCATCGGCTTTGTCAGCTTTGCCACCGCGTGGCCGTGGAAGCGCGCGAAGGAATAAAGTGTCGAGTTGGACTTCGCATACGCACAATCGTAGGTTGGGCTGACGCCGGCTTCATCGGCGGAAGCCCAACGTCATCGAGCCATGTTGGGTTTCGCAGGCGCTCCGCGCCCAGCACTTTGCGATTCTGCGTTGGGCTTCCCCCGGATCGAGTCCGGGGGAAGCCCAACCTACCTGGCGCGCCCTTGGTTGGCGACCGCCGCTTCCTTCGCGGCAATGGCGTCGGCATCGCCGAGGTAAAAGTGCTTGACCGGCTTCAACGCGTCATCGAACCGGTACACCAGCGGGATGCCGTTCGGAATGTTGAGGCCAGTAATGTCGGCGTCGGAAATCCCGTCCAGATATTTCACCAGCGCGCGCATCGAATTGCCGTGTGCCGCCACCAGCACGCGCTGGCCGGAACGGATGGCGGGCGCCAGCACCTCGTGCCAGTACGGCAGCACGCGTGCCACGGTGTCCTTCAGGCATTCGGTGAGCGGAATCTGCGCGGGATCGAGCTTCGAATAGCGCGGATCGTTCGCACAGAAATTGTCCGCGGGATCGAGCGGCGGTGGTGGCACGTCGTAGCTGCGCCGCCAGATGTGCACCTGCTCGTCGCCGTGCTTTGCGGCGATCTCCGCCTTGTTCATGCCGGTCAGTGCGCCGTAGTGGCGCTCATTCAAACGCCAATCGGTGAGGACGGGAAGCCATGCGCTATCCATCGCGTCCATCACGCCCCACAGGGTGTGCACCGCGCGCGTCAGCACCGACGTGTGCGCGACGTCGAACGCGTAGCCTTCGCGCTTCAGCAGCTCACCGGCTTCGCGCGCCTCCAGGCGGCCCTGTTCCGACAGGTCGATGTCGGCCCAGCCGGTGAAGCGGTTTTCCCGGTTCCACAACGATTGGCCGTGGCGGATCATCACGAGGGTGGGCATGACGACGGGTCCGGCGTAAACGAAAACGCGCATTGTAGCGGTTCGACAACAGTGACCTGACAGTTGTCATGGTTATTTTGGCCTATTGTCGACACCACAATAGTCAGGCACGATCGCTGGGTCTGCTGACGCTATGCCACAGCCCTGCGGGCCAAGGACCCCGGCCCGAAGGGTTGCTCCGCAGCGGCCGCCATACGGCGGTGCGCACCTTGACCATAGAACCACTTATGGTGCTGCGGTGCACGCCTTGTCTGGCAACCGCTGCGGAAGCAACGCGGTTCACGTGGCATAGCGTCAGCAGACCCTAACCAAAGCGCACCGCGCAGGAGGTCACCCATGCGATCCGCACGTTTTTGCACCCTTGCACTTGCCCTGTTGGCCCTGCCGCTCGCGCTGGCCGCGTGCGTCAATGGCGTCAATGGTTCGGTCGATGTCGCGGCCGGCACCAGTGTTTCCGATGCCAGCACCGTGAACGGTTCGGTTCACGTCGAGGCCAACGCCAAGGCCGACAAGGCCTCGACGGTCAACGGTTCGATCCACCTGGCCGAAGGCGCCAAGGTGGGCAAGGCCGACACGGTGAACGGAAGCATCACGCTGGGCGAACACGCCATCGCGGGTAGCCTGACCACCGTCAACGGCCACATCACACTGGAAAAAAATGCCACCGTTTCCGGCAACGTCGAGGCCGTCAACGGCGACCTCAATCTCGCCGCCGGTTCGACCGTGAACGGCTCGCTGACCAATGTCAACAAGCACATCACCATCGATGGCGCGCATGTCGGCCAGGGCATCACCACCGTCAACGGCGACATCGACATCACCGGCAACGCCGTGGTGGATGGCGGTATCAAGGTGGTGAAACCGAAGGACAACGGCATCTTCGGCATCCACTTCGCCAGCGACAACATCCCGACGATCACGATCGGCGCGGGCGCCACCGTGAGTGGCCCGCTCACCTTCGAACGGCCGGTCAAGCTGTACATCAATGACCAGGCGCACGTCTCGGGAACCATCACCGGCGCGACCGCGGTGAAGTTCAGCGGCGCGACGCCGCCGGCGTCCTGAGCGGGATCGCGGCGTATCGATCAGGCGGCGCGTTCCGCAAACGGGCGTGCCGCCGTGTTTCTGCGCATTGCTACTCGTCCGGCGCGTTCCGCTCGACGGCTGGAGCGTGGGCGTGGATTTGCTTCGAGCATGCTTGCCCGGGGGTGCACGCAGCTGGTCCCTGATCCAGTACCGCCATCGACCGGGTCGTAGCCACGATATTCGAGGGCGTGTAGCCCGCAGGGAGGGGCTGCGTCACGTTGCCGGTGGCGACGATTCCACACCGAAGGAGACCTTGTGGCGGGGTGAAAAAACGAGAAAATACAGCGAGTTTGAAGAAAAAACAGCGCCGTGACGCGTCCTTCGACCCCTGCGCCGGGCACGGTTTGTGCAAGGCATCTTGGGTGATGCGAGAAATTTGAACTACGTCACATTTGTAGTATAAGGGTTGCCCGCTTCACGCTCGGTCAAGCCGGCGGCAGTGAAGGAGCGACACTACAGGAGGGCGCCAGCATGTACCGACTGTTCCAACAGAGATCGCTGCGTTGGCAGCTCTTGTTGATGCTCGTCGAGTTCGCGTTGCTGGTGGGCTGTGTGTACGCCGCCGTGGCGTTGCGCTTCTGGGGGGATTCCGCGACCCAGATCGAGTTCGGCCGCAGTGTGCGCTGGAACGCGCTGCTGGTGGCGGGAGTGCTGGTCCTCGCGATGGGGGCGTTGGGGCTCTATCAGGTGCATCTCAGGGCTACCTGGCTGGGGAGGCTCAGTCGGCAGGGCGTGGCGTTCGTGCTGGGCTGGATTGCACTTACCGTGCTTTATTACGTGCTGCCTGCCGTCTATCTCGGGCGCGGCGTGTTGGGCATCGCACTGGTGCTCGGTTATGTCACGGTGTTGGGATGGCGCGTGGCGTTCCTGGGTTTCGTGGACGCTGACCTGTTCAAGCGGCGCGTCGTGATGCTGGGCGCCGGCAAACGGGCGGCGGAAGTGTCCAACAAGATGCGGCGCAGGACCGACCAGCGCGGCTTCAAAATCCTGGGTTATCTGCCTGTCGGCGACGAGCGCGTAGCCGTGCCCGCGTCGGCACTGCTGCATCCCGACGAGGATCTTTCCCGGTGGGTGCGGCGAATGGGAGTCGATGAGATCGTGGTGGGACCGGACGACCGCCGCGGCACCCTCCCGGTCGATGTGCTGCTGGATTGCAAGCAACGCGGGGTCGCGGTGACCGAGCTTGCGACGTTCTTCGAGCGCGAAGCCGGCAACATCATGATGGCTCTGACCAACCCGTCCTGGCTGGTGTTCTCGGAAGGCTTCAACATTTCCCCGTTGCGGCGCTGGGTCAAGCGGGTGTTCGACCTGGCCACCGCGGCGCTGGTCTCGCTGGTGACGTGGCCGTTCATGCTGGTCACGGCCTTGGCCATCCGGTTGGATTCGGGTCCCGGCCGGCCGGTGCTGTACCGCCAGGAACGGGTCGGTGAAAACGGCCGGACGTTTGCGCTGATCAAGTTCCGCAGCATGCGCACCGATGCCGAACGCGACGGCGTGGCGCGCTGGGCAAGCAAAGACGACGACCGGATCACCCGAGTCGGCCGGTTCATCCGCAAGGTGCGTCTGGACGAGCTGCCGCAACTGTGGAACGTGTTGCGCGGCGACATGAGCATCATCGGCCCGCGCCCGGAACGCCCGCAGTTCGTGGACGATTTCAACGCGCGCATCCGCTACTACTCGCTGCGGCACTGCGTGAAGCCGGGCCTGACAGGCTGGGCGCAATTGCGCTATCCCTACGGCTCCTCATTCCAGGATGCCCAGGAAAAGCTGAAGTTCGATCTGTTCTATGTGAAAAACCACAACTTTGTCTTCGATCTGGCCATCCTGGTCCAGACTGTCGAGGTCGTGCTGTTCGGGCGCGGTGCGCGCTGAACCCGGGAGGATGTATGCACGTGAAACCGCTGTCGCGAAACGGTGTTCTCTGGCTTCTGGTACTCGCCGTTTTGCTGTTGTCCGCCGGTTGCGCCACGGCGCCGCCTGTGAACACCACCGCTGCGGCTGCCGCGCCCGCGGAGCGCTACATCATTGGGCCAGGTGATTCGCTGGAAATCTTCGTGCGCGACAACCCCACCGTGACAACCACGGTTCCAGTGCGACCCGACGGCCGGATCTCGATTCCGCTGGTGCAGTCCATCGTCGCGGCGGGCAAGACGCCCGACCAGTTGGCGGACGGTCTGGAGAAGGCACTGAGCCGTTACATCCGTTCACCGATGGTGACCGTGATTGTCAAGAGCTTCGTGGGCGAATACAGCCAGCAGGTCCGGGTCGTTGGACAGGCCGCGACACCCAAGGCCGTGCCTTACCGCCGCGGCATGACCGTGCTGGACGTGATGATCGATGTCGGCGGGCTCACCAAATTCGCGGCCGGCAACCGGGCCAAGATCGTCCGTCATATGCCCGACGGGCAGGAGCAGACCGTTCCGGTACGGCTGGACGACCTGATGAACGGCGCGGTCAAGGACAACATGGCCATGCATCCCGGCGACATCCTGATCATTCCCCAGTCATTGTTCTGACACCCGGATACAGGAAGCTCGCGATAAACGGCGACAACGAGAAACAACGATGGCCAAACAGTCGATCGATTTGCATGAGCTGTTCCAATACGTGCTGCTGGAGGTGCACGCCTCGTGGCGTTATCGCTGGCATGCACTGATCCTTGCGTGGTGCGTACTGGTCGTGGGGGCGTTGCTGGTTTTCAGTCTGCCCAACCAGTATGCAGCGAGTGCGCAGGTGTATGCCGACACCGACGCGCTGACCAATCCGCTGTTGCGCGGCATCGCGGTGCAGCCCGACGTGCGGGAGCGCCTGCAGGTCATCACTCAAACCCTGTTGTCGCGCCCCAATCTCGAAACGGTGGCCGACAAGACCGGGCTGGCGCTGCGCGCGACCGCCCCCGCGGACAAGGATGCACTGCTGGTGCAGTTGGGCGCAGCCGTCAAGATCAAGGATGCGGGTGCCAAGAATCTCTACGACATCACTTACGCCGACCCCGACCCCAAGATGGCGCAGAAGGTCGTTCAGGCGTTCTTGCAGATCCTGATGAACGACACCCTGGGCGAGAACACCCAGTCCACACGATCGGCCCAGGCCTTCCTGCAGCAGCAGGTCGCCGACTACAACGGCCGGCTGAACGATGCAGAAAAGAAGCTCGCCGAGTTCAAGAAGGCCAACATCGGCTATCTTCCCGGCCCCGGCGGCGGCGATTATTCCGCACGCCTGCAGGCGGCCGAGTCGAAATTGCAGGATCTCCAGGGCGAGTATGCCGCGGCGATCGCCGGTCGCACGCCTGCCGCGCGGCAGGCCGCACCGCGTATCCGCGAGATCGACCAGCAGATCGCGACTTACCAGCAGCAACTCGACAAATTGCTGCTGAGTTACACCGATGAATATCCGGACGTGATGTCCACCCGGCGCATGATCGCCCAGCTCAAGGCGCGGCGCGTCGATCTGCTGAAGCACCCGGGGCAGGCCGCGGACACTGACACGTCTGCCGCCGGCCAGCACGGCGAGGGCGGGCGGGCGGCTGCTTACGAATACCAGATGGATCCGCGCGTACTGGCCGCACAAATCGCGACACAGAAACAGCAGATCACCGACCTCAAGAAAAACGCCGACAAGATCACCGACGCGCAGGTCCAGTTGCAGCAGTTGTCGCGCAATTACGACATCACCAAGCAGCAGTACGACCAGCTGGCTTCGCGATTGAATACCGCGCAGATGTCCGAGGACGCGACGCAGACCGGCAACAACCTGAAGTTTCGTGTGATCAGCCCGCCGATCGTGCCCTTGCTGCCGGTCAGTCCGCACCGCGTATTGCTGCTGCTGGTCGTGTTCCCGTTGTCGCTTGGGATCGGCGGCGCGTTCGCGTATTTCCTGCACAAGATCAAGCCGGTGTTCGTCAGCCTCAAAACGCTGCGCGAATTCGGTGAGTATCCGGTGATCGGCTCACTCAGCCTGATCGAGTCGCCGACGCGGCGCGAGGAGAAGCGCCGCGAGGTGATCGGGTTTTGCGCAGGAGTCGGCTTGCTGGCGGTGGTGCTGGTGGTGGGCGTCGCCTTCAACGGGCCACTGGCGAGCTTGATGCAGCATGTCTTTGTCATGGGTGCCACATGAATATCGTCGAAAAGGCGGCCGAAAAGCTCAAAACCCTGCAGCCCGAGCCGCCGTTGCCGCCGCAGATCGAGAACGCCGTGCCGCTGCATTCGGCATCAACGGTCGAGCGATTCCAGGAACGGGTATGGGCGGAGGTGGACCCATCGACCGCCGATTCCACACCACCCTGGCACGTGGACGAGAAAGCCCTGCAACGGGCCGGGCTGCTGCCCAGGGAAGATGGCGCCGGAGGGCGCCTCGCGGACGAGGTGCGCCGCGTCAAACGGCCGTTGCTGGACAACGTGCGCGGCAAGGATGTCAAACCGCTGGAGTACGCCCAACGCATCGTGGTCACCAGCGCTGTCCCGGGCGAAGGCAAGACGTTCACAGCGGTGAATCTTGCCCTCAGTCTGGCGCGCGAACCGGATTTCGAGGTATTGCTGGTGGACGGCGACATACCGAAGTCCGACATCACCCAGGTGCTGGGACTGCATGGACGTCCGGGCCTGATGGAGGTCTTGGCGGACGAACACTGCCGGCCTTCCGACGTGGTCGTGCGCACCGATATCCCGAACCTGCTGGTGGTGCCGGCGGGCAAGCGGCATCCGCTCACCGCCGAATTGTTCGGCGGCCGCCGCATGGAATCCGTGCTCAAGGGATTGGGTGGTCACGGGCGGCAGCGCCTGCTGGTGTTCGACTCCTCGCCCCTGCTGGCGACCCCCGAATCGCAAACGCTGGTTTCCCACATGGGCCAGGTACTGGTCGTGGTGGGCGCGGGCCACACCCGCCAGCACGAAGTCGCATCTGCCCTGGAAGTCCTGGGCGACTCCCAGTACGTCGGCCTGGTTCTCAACATGAGCCGGCTGCCCGCGATCGAGAACCACTACTACAGCCACTACAGTCATTACAGCCACTACCAGTTCCAGGACCAGTAGGAAATCCGGCATGCGTGCATGGTCGGCCCCCGTCGTGTTTTCTGCGGTTGTCCTGGCGGGCTGGCTGACGGGAGCCGCGGCCCAGGACACCGGTCCCGTGACGCCGCCCGGGCTGATGTCGCAGTCCGTCCAGCAAGCCGGAAACAACGAGGACCTGCCGCCGGGCGTCATCCCTCAGCCGACCCCTGAGAATCCTGGCTTGATCACGGGCATCACGCTTGGTGAGCTGTACACCGACAACCTGAAATTCGCGGCATCGGACAAGCCGAAAGAATCGGCCTGGATCACGGTCGTCCAACCGTTCGTGAAGGCGGCCTACAGCGCCCCGCGTTTTTCCGGCGTCCTGGACTACACACTGTCCGGGTATCTGTACGCGGGGCAAGCCGGCAACAACCAATTGGCGCAGGACCTCGACGCACAAGGAACGGTCACCGTCGTTCCCCAGCATTTCTTCATCGACGGGACCGCGCGTTACGGCCAGCAGGTCATCAACAACCAACTGCCGGCCGGCTCCGGCACCTTCTTTCTGGACAGCAACCACGCCAATGTCGGGATGGGCACGATCAGTCCCTACTGGCTGCAGGATCTCGGCAGGGTCGGCACCATGACCCTGCGTTATACCTATGGCCGCGTGGTGTACAACAATCGTGGCATTTCCGGAGCGAACGAAAATCCTCTGGCGGGGATCCCCGATATCACCAGCAACGGCGTGCAGTTCAGCCTTGCGAGTCCCCAGTACGAAACATGGGGCTGGAACGTCGCTTATACCCAGCAACGTCTGCAACCGGACTCCGGGCAGAGCCTCGAGTTCGCCCGGGCCCAGGTCGGCATGTCCTATCAGCTCAATGCCTACACGCGCCTGCTGGCCGATGCCGGCAAGGAAAACCAGTACCTGCCCGACGGTACGGTCAAACATCTCGGCGCCACCTTCTGGGATGCCGGATTCCAGTGGGCGAACACCCGCGACTTCTTCAAACTGCTGGTCGGACATCGCTTCTACGGACGCAGCACCCAGTTCTCGTGGACCCATCAGGCCGCGCTGCTGACGACCACGGTGCAATACGAGGACCAGCCCACCGACCTCAACCAGCAATTGCTGGGGCAGGGTTCCGGGGAGACCGTGGTCACACCCGGCGGCAATTATTTCATTCCGTCGCTGACGGAACGGCGGGTCTATCTGATGAAACGCGCCTCGGTGACGGCCACCTACCTGATGCCCAAGAGCCGGTTGAGCGTGAACCTGTACGACGAGTCGCGTACCTATTTCGCGCTGGACAACAAGCGCGAGAAGGTCGCGAACGCCGACCTATCCTGGTTGTTCGATCTGGGACCCTTCACCACGCTCACCCCTCGCTTGGGCTGGCAGCGCTATCTGTTCATGGACGGGCGGGTGAATTACAGGCATTACCTGCAGCTCGCGCTCGTGCACCAGGTCAATCCGAAAAACTTCGGCAGCATCAAGCTGCGCAACGATTCCAGCACCGCGTATTCCGCGGTACCCGACGCGCACGGCTACCGCGTGAACGTCATTTACTTTGACTGGACCCACTTGTTCTGAGGCCGGCATGTACGAGGCGTTTTACAAGTTGCGCGACAAACCGTTCCGGCTGACGCCGGACCCCGCGATGCTGTTTCCCAGCAAGGGCCACAAGCGCGCCATGTCGTACCTGTTGTACGGCTTCGACAAGGGCGAAGGCTTCGTGATGATCACCGGAGCCGTCGGCACCGGAAAAACGTTGTTGATCCAGAAGCTCATGCAGGAACTCGCGCAGCGCAACATCGCGGTCGCGAGCATCGCCTCGGCCAACCTCGACGGCGAAGACATCCTGCCGGCGATCGCATCGCAACTGGGCCTGTCCTACGAAGGGCGCAGCAAGGAAGCCCTGCTGCAGGACCTCAAACGGCACCTCGCCGCCTTGTGCACGCGGCATTCGCACGCCCTGCTGGTGGTCGACGAGGCGCAGACGCTGACGCCGTCGGCGCTGGAGATGCTGCGCATCCTGTCGAACCTCGAACTCGGCGGCCGTGCGCTGCTGCAGATATTCCTGATCGGCCAGACCGAGCTCAGGCGCATCATCATCAGCAATCGCCTGGAGCAGTTGCGCCAGCGCATCATGGCTTCCTATCGGCTCGAACCGATGGAGGTTGACGAAAGCCGCGCCTACATCATGCACCGCCTGCACGCGGTCGGCTGGGACAAGGATCCGAAACTGTCTCCCGAAGTGTTTGTCGGCGTGCACCACGCCAGCCGTGGCATTCCGCGCAAGATCAACGTGATCATGGACCGACTGCTGCTGTACGGATACCTGGAAGAGCTGCATAGCCTGGACCAGGCCGCGCTCGCCACGGTGATCGAGGAGTTGCGAGACGAGATGCCGGAAGTGCCGCAGACGCTGGAACCGCCGCCCGTAACACGACCACGCGACGTGCCGCATGCCGCGCCACCCGCGGAGCACGAAAGCGAGCTCGCGACGCTGGAGCACATGCGCAACAAGATTCTGCTGCAGTTGATGCGCGAGGAAATCCGGTTGAAGGAAATGCTGCAACCCGCGCCGCTGTCCGAGCCGGTCTTGGACGAGGCGCGAGCAACGGCCGCGCAGTCGCAGCGCGAGGAAAACGATGCGGTCATCGCCGAGGCGAAACGCCGGCGGCGCTCGAAGGACCGCGAATGAGCGCGTCGCCGTCCCGTCCCGATTCGATCACCAACGCGATGACGGTGGACGTCGAGGATTATTTCCAGGTCGCGGCGTTTGAACGCTGCATCGCGCGCGAGGATTGGTCGCGCTGGCCCGTACGCGTCGAAGCCAACACCCGGCGGATATTGGAGATCTTCGCGCGCGGGCATATCCACGCGACTTTCTTCGTGCTCGGTTGGGTCGCCGAGCGCTTTCCCGAGCTGATCCGCGACATTGGCGCAGCGGGGCACGAAGTCGCGAGCCACGGCTTCGGCCACGAGCGCCTGACCAAGCTGAGCCGCAGCGGGTTCCGCGAGGGCATCACCCGCACCAAGCGCCTGCTGGAAGACATCAGCGGCACCGCGGTGGCAGGTTACCGCGCGCCGAGCTGGTCGATCGGTCCCACCACGCTGTGGGCGCACGCGGAATTGCGCGAGGCGGGCTATCGCTACAGCTCCAGCGTCGCGCCCATCCGTCATGATCTCTACGGCATGCCCGCCGCGCCGCGCTTTGCGTTCGTCACCGCGGGCTCCGGAATGCTGGAAGTACCGGTGACCACGGTGCAGTGGGGGGGACGCAACTGGCCTTGCGGCGGTGGCGGATTTTTCCGGCTGCTGCCATATCCGCTGTTCCGGCGTGGCCTGCGGCGCGTCAACCGCACCGATCGCCGTGCGGGCGTGTTCTATTTCCATCCGTGGGAAATCGATCCGCAACAGCCGCGCGTGCCCGGCGTGACGCTGAAGAACCGCGTGCGTCATTACCTGAACCTCAAGCGCACGGCACCGCGCGTCGAACGGCTGCTGCGCGATTTCCGCTTCGACCGCATGGACCGGGTGTTTCTCGATGGACATGCGGATTATCCGGTGGTGGCGCTGCAAGCCACCGGATCCCGTGTGCAGTAGGGGCTGCGGTATGCCTGATCACGCCAACGACGGTCGTTCCGCCAGTGCCCTCGTCGCCACGCGTCTTGAACGCGGCGGCGAGGCGCGCTGGGACGCCTTTGTCGCGCAAGCACCGCAGGCGACGTTTTTCCACCGCGCCGCGTGGCGCGATGTGATCGAGCGGCTGCGGCACCGTTGTCACTATCTGTATGCGGAACGCGGCGGCGAGATCACCGGCGTGCTGCCGCTGGCCGAGATTCGCAGCCGGCTGTTCGGCCATGCACTCATTTCCACGCCGTTCTGCGTGTACGGCGGCGTGGTGGCGCGCGATGCGGAAAGCGGTGCGTGTCTCACCGAGGCCGCGGTAGCGCTCGCCGGCGAACTGCGCGTGGACTATCTGGAAATGCGCGACCGTGAACTGTGCCATCCCGACTGGCCGGTCAAGGATCTGTACGTCGGATTCCGCAAGGCGATCCATCCGGACGACGACGCCAATCTCAAGGCGATCCCGCGCAAGCAACGCGCGATGGTCCGCAAGGGCATCGGCCTTGGCCTGGAAGCGCGCCACGACGGCGCCCTCGACGACTTCTACCGGGTGTACGCCGAGAGCGTGCGCAACCTCGGCACGCCCGTGTTGCCGCGCGGTCATTACGCGCGGTTGCAGCAGACCTTCGGCGAGGATTGCGAAGTCACGGTGGTCCGCCACCAGGGGCAGGCGGTCGCGGCGGTCATGAGTTTTTATTTTCGCGACGAGGTGCATCCGTATTACGGCGGCAGCGTGCGGCACGGACGTGATCTCGCGGCCAACGACTTCATGTATTGGGCGGTGATGCAGCGTGCGGCGGCGCGCGGTGCGCGGCTGTTCGACTTCGGACGCAGCAAGCAGGACACCGGGTCGTACCACTTCAAGAAACA
>JAGWZT010000362.1 GCA_018971925.1 Lysobacteraceae bacterium
GGCGGCGAGCTGGTGAAGCGGCCGCGCCCCGTGGCGAGCGACACGTGAACAAGCCGCAAGCGTTCATTGTCGCGATTCCGGCGCGCTACGGTTCAACCCGCCTGCCGGGCAAGCCGTTGCGCATGCTGGGCGGTGAGCCGCTGATCGCGCATGTAGTGCGGCGCGCGCGGGTTGCGGGGGCTGCGAGCGTGGTGGTCGCTACCGACGATGCACGCATCGTCGCGGCGCTTGCCGATTCGAAAATCAAGGTGTGCCTGACCCGCGCCGATCACGCCAGTGGCAGCGACCGGCTCGCCGAGTGCGCGGCCACGCTCGGTTGGCCCGACGATGCGGTGGTGGTGAACCTCCAGGGCGACGAGCCGTTCGCGCCGGCGGCGGGGATCGATGCGGTCGCCCGCGCGCTTGTCGAGGACGGTGCCGACATGGCCACGCTGGCGGCACCGATCGAATCCGCGCGCGAGTGGTTCGACCCCAATTGCGTGAAAGTCGTGCGCGACCTGCGCGGGCGCGCGTTGTACTTCTCGCGTGCGCCGGTACCGTGGGCGCGCGATGCGCTCGCACGTGACCGCACGGCCGTGCCGGAAGCACTCGAAGTGCTGCGCCACATCGGGATCTATGCGTATCGCGCGGGTTTTCTCAAGACGTTCGCACGCTTGCCGGCGACACCGCTGGAACACGCCGAGTCACTCGAGCAGCTGCGCGCGCTGGAGCATGGCCATTCGATCGCGGTGCGGATCACGCCGGCGCCATTTCCGCCGGGCGTGGATACCGAAGACGATCTTGCGCGCGCCGAGCGCGTGCTCGCCGCGGGAGAATCCTGAAGTGAGCCAGCCGCCGCCCGGCGTGTTGTTCGTGTGTCTCGGCAACATCTGCCGTTCGCCAACGGCGGAGTACGTCGCGCGTGCGGAATTCGCAAAGCTCGGTTTGCGCGTGCCGGTGGCCTCGCGCGGACTCGGCAACTGGCACGTGGGGCAGGGCGCCGATCCACGCGCGGTGGCCGCTGCGCGCGCGGAGGGGTTCGACCTTGCACCGCATCGTGCGCGGCAGTTCGACGACGATGATTTCGGCCGCTTCGCCATGGTGCTGGCG
Organism: Lysobacteraceae bacterium; assembly: GCA_018971925.1. Taxonomy (GTDB): domain Bacteria; phylum Pseudomonadota; class Gammaproteobacteria; order Xanthomonadales; family Rhodanobacteraceae; genus 66-474. The sequence goes on from JAGWZT010000362.1 coordinate 1,090, forward strand.
GTCGATCGCGCGACCCTGCACGAATTGCGTCGGCGCGTGCCGGATGACATGCCGGCGCCCGAGCGCTTTCTGGTGGCCGCGGGGCTCGCCTCCCCGGGTGATGCGGACGAAGGTGACGTACCCGATCCTTACACCGGCACCCGCGAAGATTTTCGCGAGGTGCTGGCGTTGATCCGGCGCGGTGTCGATGCGCTGGCCTTGCGTCTGTCCGCGCAGCCGGCCGCAAAGGGAACGAGCCATGATGCCCGGTGAGGTGGCCTTCAAAGCCGGAGGGCCGCGCGACACGCTACCGGAAATCCCGGAAGCGGTGCATTGGGTGAACCGGCACGGGCGGCTGCGGCTGGCGGAACTGCGTGGACGCGTGGTGCTGATGGTGTTCTGGAATGCCACCAGCACCAGCAGCATCAATTTGCTGGGCGAGCTGCGGCAGCTTGAAAGAAAGCACCCGGACGAATTCGTGTTGCTGGGCGTGCACACGCCGCGTTACGCCTCGCAGCAATCGGATGCGGCGGTTTTGAAGGCGCTGCAGCGCATACGTCTGCGCGCGCCCGTTGCCAACGATCCCGATTGGCTTGCATGGATGCTGTATTCGATTCCCGCGTGGCCGACGACGTTGTTGATCGACGCGGATGGTCGGCTTGCGGCGCGTTTCGTGGGCGAAGGCCGGGCGCCCGAAATAGAGGAAGCCGTCACGCGCCTGCAGGAGGGGTTGCCGCCTGCGCACGTGCGGGCCGCGCCCGATCTGCTCGAAAACGTGCGCGCGGATGCGCCGGGTCCACTGGCGTTTCCGGCGCACGTCCTGGCGACCGATTGGCGCCTGTTCATCAGTGACACCGGGCACCACCGCATCCTCGAGTGCAGCCACGACGGACGCGTGCTGCGGCAATTCGGTTCGGGTACGCCAGGGAATTGGGATGGACAATCCTCGGCATGCGGATTCCAGTTGCCGCAAGGCCTCGCCCTGAGCCAGGGTTGCGTGTACGTGGCCGACACGGGCAATCATTGCGTGCGGCGGATCCGGCTCGACTCGGGTGAGGTCGACACGGTGCTCGGGGCGGGTCGGCCGGCCTATGGTGATGTCGAGGCACAGGGTTCCGGTTTGCGCGTGTCGATCAATGCGCCGCAGGCGGTCGCCGCCGACGGTGACGTTCTTTACGTGGCGGCGACGGGGCAAAACCAGATCCTTCGCGTCGACCTCAGTGCGCAGCACGCCGCGACGCTTGCAGGCGACGGGCGCAGCGATGTCCGCGACGGCATCGGTGGCCAGGCTTCACTGGCGCAACCCGGTGCGCTCGCACTGATGCCCGGGCAACTGCTGGTGGCAGATTCCGGCGGCAACGCAATCCGCCGCCTGCGCTTCGCGGATCTCGCGCTGACCACGCTGGCGGGTTCCTCGCCGTGGGAGCCGGGGCGAACGGATGGCACGGGACGCAAGGTCAGGCTCGCGTTTCCGGGCGGATTGGCGGTGGCGGAAAATCGGGTTTACGTGGCCGACACCTGCAACGATCGGCTGTGCGTACTCGACCCTTACAGCGCGGAATTGACGACGCTGGAATTCGACCATCCCCTGCATGAGCCGCAGGGCCTGTCGTTTGCGGCGGGTGCGCTGTGGGTGGCTGATCGCAACGATCATGCCATCCTGCGCATCGATCCCGAACACGGCACGTGCGAGCGGGTGGCAGCGGGCGAATGACATCGTAGCGCTGTGCTTGGCTGGTTGCCGCCGTCCCG
>JAGWZT010000363.1 GCA_018971925.1 Lysobacteraceae bacterium
AGGCTGTGCACAACGACATCAATGGCGATGGCATGTCGGATCTCATATGGCGTGCGAAGGACAACACGCGATTCGCGTACTGGATCATGAACGGGACGCAGCTCGGGAGTACCTTGGCCATGCCCGTATCTGCGAATTACAAGATGGTCGCCACGGGTGATTTTGACGGTGATGGCAAGATGGACATCATCTGGACCGACGGCACCAGCATGTGGATGTGGGTGGGCAATGGCAACAGTTTCACCAGCACGTACATGCGGCCGTACCCGGCGGGCTGGACCGTGGTCGGCACCGGCGATCTCGATGGCGATGGCAAGACGGACCTGATCTGGGTGACCAGCGGGCGGATTGCCGAGTGGCTGATGAACGGCACCAGTTTCAGCGCGACTTATGCGCAAAACCTGTCAAGTGGATGGCGCTATCTCACCAGTGGGGATTTCGATGGGGATGGCAAAGCCGATCTCCTGCTGACCAACGGTTCCGCGATGCAGATGTGGACGAATTTCAACGCCGGCACGTTCACGCAGGTTGCGACCCACACTTATCCGGTCGGCTGGACGGTCCTTGGCACGGGTGATGTCAACGGTGACGGCAAGGACGACCTGTTGTGGCGCGACAACGCGCATACGCGTTTCGCGTACTGGATCATGAATGGCCCGCAGCTTGGCGATTCGAAGGCAATCAACGTATCCGCGCAATGGCACTTTGGAACGGCTGGCGACTTCGCGGGCAACGGACTGCTTGGGCTGGTCTGGTACAACGACAGCCAGATCGTGATGTGGCCGGGATCGAGCACCGGCAACTACCAAGGCGTCGTGGTGCATTCGTACCCGAGCGCGTGGATGCTGTTGCCCTGAACGTCGCTGCCTGGGCCACGCGCCCGCGCGAGTGATTCACCTTGCGCGGGCGCGCAATAAATAACCGTTGCCCAGCTCGGCGTCGAGGAACGGGCGTTGTGCCAGATCGGCGCAGCGTATGGCGAGCTTTCCGGCCGGGCTGCTCAGCAACGGGTACCATTTCATGACGTGCCGGCGGTCGATGCCGCTGCGGGCCGAGTTTTCGTGCTTGCCCTGGGCCGTGGTGTCGACGGTTTCGTCGACTTCCGGGGCATAGCTGCGGGCGCGCACTTTCTCCGCGAGATTGGCCAGCGGAAAGCCGTAGCAGAGGATGCGCTCGACCTCGAATCCCGCGGTGGCGGCGAGTTCGGCCATGGGTGCGCGCTCGTAGCGCCGGAAGTGGCCGGCCCAGACGTCCGACGGATTCCATTTGCTCATGTGGCACGGCACCGAGAGCAGCAACGTCCCGCCTGGTCGCAGCCAGGATCGCCATGTACGCAGTGCATCGAGGTCGTGCTCGATGTGTTCGAGCACCTCGAACGCCATCACCAAGCCGAAATGGCCGTTCCAGCTCGCTTCGGGGTGTTCCAGGAAGCGGATGTCGCGACCGGCCTCACGTGCAAGGGCGTCGGCGACTTCGCGGGCTGCCTTGGACATTTCGAGTGCCTGGCAATGGAACCCGCGTGCATCGAGTTCATGCAGCAGCATGCCCGCCCCCGGACCGATCTCGAGCGTCTCGCAGGGCTGGATTGTTCGGAGTTCCCGCAGTATCTGAGCGCGCCGCAGCAGGTACCGCGGAGCTGGCACCCAGCCATGTTCGGGGGCCGACGGGCCCAGGGTTGCGTCAACGATCATTGGCTCTGTCTGCTTCCGGAAAGTGTCGTGCGACCATCGCGAGGAATTGTTTCGCGACGGCCGCGGCATCGATTTGCCCACGCAGCGCACGGTGACATTCGCGTGTTGGAGTCTGCACGACTTTCATGCAATCGTGGATCGCGCCTGCCAGCGCACGTGCGTCGCCCGCGTTGACCAAGTGTACGCAAGGTGGATTGTCGGTAAGCAGTTCGCGGATGGCTGGGGAATCACGCGTCACCAGTGGCCGGCCACCCGCGACGATCTGGAATACCTTGTTCGGGATCACGCTGGCCGCCTTGTCGGAGGTCCCGAATATCCCGAGGCACACATCGGCCCGTTTGATCCACTCGCCGAGCTGGTCATAAGGTACCCATTCCACCCAGCGCAAGGCAGGCAAGGGCTCCTCCGCGAGCAGCGCGTGTATGCGTGGTGCCTCCTGTCCGCGTCCGACGAGGATCCAGCGGATCGGCGCGTCGCGCAGCAGGCGTGCAGCTTCGATGATCGTGCCGATGCCGTGCAGCGGAATGAACTGCCCATAGAACAGCACTTGCATGGGCTCGCTTGGAAGTTGGTGGAGGCCGCTCTCGAAGAAAGCTCGTTCGGCTCCAACCCAGACGCGTCCGACAGAGTTCGGGGCCAGCCGGAACAGCTCCTCCATCCGGCGCGCATGCGCGGCGGTGTCCATGAAGACCAGATTCGCCGCACGCGAAGCCAGCCATTCACCTGTCCACAGCATCCACGCCAGCGGATTCCGCCGACCGAGCAGCCGGCGATCTTCAACAACGGTGTCGAACGCAGAGATGAACCAGTCGAATGCAATACGTTTGCGCCGCATCCACGCGAACGGACGCAGAACCAGCACGTCAAGCTGGCCGGGGTAGGAAACCAGAACGAGGTCGTGTGCAGGCGCGCGCATGTAGCGCCAGATGAGCAACGGATATGCCCCGAGCAGACGCAGTCCGCGGCGCAACCATGCCCGCATGTCGCGCATTGCGCTCTTGTCTCCGATGCCTTCCCAAACGTCCTTGTGGATTTCGGTGATCTCGACCCCACGCGCGCGCAAACCGTCGCGCAGGATACGGATGCGGGGTTTGCCAACATCATATGT
>JAGWZT010000364.1 GCA_018971925.1 Lysobacteraceae bacterium
TCGTGAATGTTCAGCGCGCCCACCACGTGGCGCCCGGCATCCACCACCAGCAGCGCATGGATCTTGTGTTCTTCCATCAATTGCGCGGCCTCGGCGGCCAGCTTGTCCGGGCCGATCACCTTGGGGTGGCGGCTCATCGCACGGCTGACCAGGGTGGCGCGCATGTCGACGGCGTGGTCGTCGAGGCTGCGGCGCAGGTCGCCGTCGGTGAACACGCCCTGGAGGATGCCCGCTCCATCGACGATGGCCGTCATGCCGAGACCCTTGCGCGACATTTCCATCAGGGCTTCGGTGAGGGTGGCGCCCTCCTGCACCGTCGGAATCGCGACGCCGGTGTGCATCACGTCGGAAATTTTCAGCAGTCGGCGCCCCAGCGCACCGGCGGGATGCGAGCGCGCGAAATCGTCGGCGGTGAAACCGCGCGCTTCCAGCAACGCGATCGCCAGCGCGTCGCCCAGCACCAGCGCGGCGGTGGTGCTGGCGGTGGGCGCGAGTCCCAGTGGGCAGGCCTCGTTGGAAACGCTGGCGTCGAGATGCGCATCGGCGTCGCGCGCCAGCGTGGATTTCGGGTTGCCGGTCATCGCGATCAGCGCGTTGCCCTGCCGCTTGAGGAAGGGCAGGATGGTGAGGATTTCCTCGGTTTCACCCGAATTCGACAGCAACAGCACCACATCGTCCGGCGTGATCATGCCGATGTCGCCGTGGCTGGCCTCGCCGGGGTGCACGAAAAACGCGGGCGTTCCCGTGGAGGCAAGAGTGGCAGCGGTCTTGCGCGCGATGTGGCCGGATTTGCCCATGCCGGAGACCACCACGCGGCCGGGGCAGGCGAGGACCAGTTGGCAGGCCTTGCTGAAATCGCCATCGATGCGCGACGCGAGTTCAGCGATGCCCCGCGCCTCGATGCCGATGACCTTGCGGGCGCTGGCTACCAGCGCCGCGCGATCGTGGCCTGGCAGCGTTGCGGTGGGGGGTTGAGCGGTGCGCGCGTTCATCGTTGCGTACTCCTGTACACGCGATTTCCAGTAACATCGCCGGTCGCCATTCTACAGGCCGCGGACCCTCCTTTCGCGCCTTCCCGCGTGTGCGACCGGTCACGTTGCGGCCTCCTTGTTAGAGAGCGGTTCATGCAATCCCACGAATTGAAATCCCTGCTGCAGGCGGCTTTCCCGGCTGCCCGCATCGATGTCGACAGCCCCGATGACGTGCATTTCCAGGCGACCATCGAAAGCGAGTCTTTCGCCGGGAAGCCCACGCTGGCGCGACACCGCATGGTATATGCCGTGCTGGGCGAACGCATGGGCGGTGAGGTGCACGCGCTTTCGCTGCGCACGTTGACGCCTGAAGAAGCCAAGGGGCATTGATGGCCAGGATCGTGATTTCGGGCGGCAAGCCGCTCAACGGCGACGTGTGGATCTCCGGCGCCAAGAACGCGGTGCTGCCGATCCTGGCGTCCTGCCTGCTTGCGGACGAGCCGGTTACCATCGGCAACGTGCCGCACCTGCACGACGTCACCACCACGATGGAACTGCTCGGCCAGATGGGTGCCGAGTTGGCGGTGGACGAGCACATGAAGATCCGCATCGATCCACGCCCGGCCAACCGCTTCTTCGCACCCTATGAACTGGTCAAGACCATGCGCGCGGCGATCGTGGTGCTGGGGCCGCTGATCGCGAAATACGGGCAGGCCGACGTTTCGCTGCCGGGCGGTTGCGCGATCGGTTCGCGTCCGGTCGACCAGCACATCAAGGGCCTGCGCACGCTCGGCGCCGACATTGTCGTCGAGAACGGCTACATCAAGGCGCGTGCGAAACGTCTCAAGGGCGCGCGGGTCACGATGGACATGGTCACCGTCACCGGCACCGAGAACATCATGATGGCGGCGGCGCTGGCCGAGGGCACCACCGTGATCGAGAACGCCGCCGAGGAACCGGAGGTGTGTGACCTGGCGCATTGCCTCAACGCGATGGGTGCGCAGATCGGCGGCATCGGCACCACGACGCTCGTCATCGACGGCGTCGAGCGGTTGCACGGCACCGAGTACAACGTGTTGCCGGACCGCATCGAAACGGGCACGTTCCTGGTGGCAGGCGCGATCACCCGCGGCCGCGTGCGCGCCAAGCACACCCGTCCCGATCTCCTGAAGTCGGTGCTGTCGAAACTGGAAGACGCCGGCGCACACATCACGCTCGACGAGGATTCAATCGAGCTGGACATGCGCGGCAATCGCCCGCGCGCCGTGGATATCACCACCGCACCGTATCCGGCGTTCCCGACCGACATGCAGGCGCAATTCACCGCGCTCAACTGTGTCGCCGAAGGCACCGGGATCATCACCGAAACCGTGTTCGAGAACCGCTTCATGCACGTGCAGGAACTGCACCGCCTCGGCGCCGACATCAGGGTGGAAGGCAACACTGCAATCGTGCGCGGGGTGCCGCACATGTCCGGCGCGCAACTGATGGCGACCGACCTGCGCGCGTCCGCGTCATTGGTGCTGGCCGGCCTCGTCGCCGAGGGCGACACCGTCGTCGATCGCATCTATCACATCGACCGCGGCTATGAGAACATCGAGGAAAAGTTGAGCGGCCTCGGCGCGCACATCCGACGGCTGCCGAACTGACGCGCAGGTCTGCCCCTCTCCCCTTGGGAGAGGGTGGCGCAAAGCGCCGGGTGAGGGTTCGGTTCCTCGCAAGGCGTACACGACATCCCGGTCTTTTTCCGCGCCGTCCCACGGCGCGGGTTACTTTCCTTTCGGGGAAAGTAACCAAAGCCAAGCG
>JAGWZT010000365.1 GCA_018971925.1 Lysobacteraceae bacterium
CCATTCCCTGCCACAGGATTAATCCCGCAAGCTGATTGACATCGCGGGTTGCGAATGCAGCGGAGATGGCTTGGCGCAGCGCTTCCGGCGAAGGCGCGCAACCCACGCTGGAACCGGTGCCCTGGACGGACGCGCTTGTTCCCGGCGCTGGCGCGGGTGTCCCACACGGTTGGCCCGAAAAGACCGGTTCGCCCTGCGCACCGATGCAACGGTAAACCGGTTGGGTATGCTGCGCGTGCGCGAGCGGTGCGCAGGCGAGCAACGCGAGCAGGCACAGCGGTTTGATGGACCAGATGCACATGCGTCCAATGTGGTGGCTGTTGTGAAAAGTCAGGCCATGGATGGCCGTTGTGGTGCGGCTACGCGGGGATCATCCGCAACTTACGACGAGTTCGGATAAAGCAGCGATCAGGGATGATCGCACGATTATGTCGCCCCGTGATCGAGCCGTTGGAGCACTGCCGTCGTCGCGCGCGCGCGATTCAGCGTGTAAACGTGCAGACCCGGTGCGCTGCCATCCAGCAGCCGTCGGCACATGGCCGCGACCACGTCGGCACCGAATTCGCGCACCGCGTCGGCGTCGTCGCCGTAGGCGATCATGCGCTTGCCGATCCAGCGCGGAATCTCCGCGCCGCACATTTCCGAGAAGCGTCGCAGTTGCGCGAAGTTCGTGATCGGCATTACGCCCGGCACGATCGGGATCGTGACGCCGGCCGCGCGCACATCGTCCACGAAGCGGAAATACGCATCGGCATTGAAGAAGTATTGCGTGATCGCGCCGTCGGCACCTGCTTCGACCTTGGCCTTGAAGTGTTTCAGGTCTGCCTGCGCGTGGTCCGACTGCGGATGGCATTCTGGGTAACACGCGACTTCGATGTGGAAATACCCGTCGTGTTCGCGGCGGATGAAATCCACCAGGTCGGAGGCGTAGCGAAAATCACCGGGCGAGGCCATGCCGGAGGGCAGGTCGCCGCGCAGTGCGACGATGCGCTTGCAACCGAGTTCGCGATAGCCGGCCAGCAATGCGCCGATTTCTTCGCGCGAACCGCCCATGCAGGACACGTGCGGCGCCACTTCGAAGGCGTGGGTTTCGCGCAGGTGCCGCACCGTGCGTGGCGTGTGGGTGAGCGTCGAGCCGCCCGCGCCGAACGTCACGCTGACGAACTCCGGCGCCAGCGCCTTCAGCTTCGGCAGCGCGCGTTCCAGTTGCGAGCGTTGTTCGTCCGTCTTGGGCGGGAAGAATTCGAGGGAAATCGGGATCATCGGCATCCGGTATCCATATATCTTTCCATCAAGATAGAGAGAATTGTCCGTGGATGCAATGAACAAAACGAAACCGCCGGCTTGCGCCGGCGGTTTTTGTGTAGGGCGGGTGCCAACCCGCCGTTGTTGCTTCAGGACACGGCGGGATGCACTGCGCTCCTCCCGCCCTACCGCATTCGCAATTTTTACGCCGCCTTCTTCCACTGCCCCAGTGCGGCCAAGCCGTTGTCGCGCGCGCGTTCGACCACGATCTTCTGTGCGGCGGCGAAGTTGCCGGTCAGATCCTGGGCCCACAGGTGCAGCGCGGCCTGCTGCATGGCGCGGCCATAGGAGAACGACAACGGCCACGGATGCGGGCCGAGGCGGTTCATGGCGTTCAAATGCGCGGTGGCGTCCTCGTCGCTCTGCCCACCCGACAGGAATACGATGCCCGGCAGCACTGCGGGCACCGCGGACTTCAGGCACAGGATGGTCGACTCGGCGACTTCCTCGACGTCGGCCTGTTCCGCGCAGTCCTTGCCGGATACCACCATGCTCGCTTTCAGGATCGTGCCTTCCAGCATCACGTTGTGTTCGTACAGCGCCGAGAACAGTGAGCGCAGCGTGGCTTCGGTGACCTCGTAGCAGGTTTCGATGTCGTGGTCGCCGTCCATCAGCACTTCGGGCTCGACCATCGGCACGATGCCGGCTTCCTGGCACAGCGCGGCGTAGCGCGCCAGCGCGTGGGTATTGGCGTCGATGCAGGTGCTCGAAGGCATGTCATCGCCGATGGTGATCACCGCGCGCCATTTGGCAAACTCGGCGCCCAGCTTCACGTATTCGGCAAGCCGCTCGCGCAGGCCATCGAGGCCTTCGGTCACCAGCTCGCCCGGGAAACCGGCCAGCGGCTTGGCGCCGAGATCGACCTTGATGCCGGGGATGATGCCGGCGTCCTTCATGACCTTGGTGAACGGCACGCCCGCCTTGGTGGACTGCCGGATGGTTTCGTCGTACAGGATGGCGCCCGAGATGTGCTGCGCCAGGCCCGGCGCGGTCAGCAGCATTTCACGGTAGGCGCGGCGGTTTTCTTCCGAGTCCGGGACGCCGACCGCGTCGAAGCGCTTCCTGATGGTGCCCGAGGATTCGTCGATCGCGATGATGCCCTTGCCGGGCGCAACCATGGCCTGCGCGACGGCTTCCATTTGATCGATGCTCATGACGGTGTTCCGCTGGTGTCGGTGGACCGCCAAGTATAGGGTGAGAAGCCGGCGTTTGCGCGATGCAGGGGGCATCGCGCGCCGCTTCGACGAGGCGCGCAGGAGCGCGCCCGAACGCCGAAGGCGGCCCGAAGGGCGAGCGCCATGGATGGCGCGAGTAGCGGGCGACCATGGATGGTCGCACCGGCGCCCGCACCAGGGACGGTTGCTTGCGATTTCTGAACACGTGCCCCGGAGAGGGGTTGCCTGTTACCGATAGCCGTTCGGAAAATCCTTCAACACGCACGCATCCGTGATCTTCTTGCGCTCGGCCG
>JAGWZT010000366.1 GCA_018971925.1 Lysobacteraceae bacterium
AGGCCACACCAACGCCAGCAGCACGGCCAGGTACACGATCACCTGGATGACATCGTTGCTGGTCATTCGAACCACTCCGGTTTCAGCAGGGCCACACACAGGTAAATCGCGAGTGCGACCGCAATCAGCGCGCCGAGGGCGTACAAGGCGCTCATTTGCGTCTGCCGAGGCGATCGCACAACTGCAGGAAACCCAGCGTTGCGCCGAACAGCACGAACAGGAACAGGAGATAGGCGACGTCCACGGAGCCGCTCCAAAGGGATGGAAGCGGTGCGCATTCTGGGAACCGGCGCATAAAAACGGGATATCGAAATCACCCGTCCGCATAAATTCTGCGTAAAGAATGCGCTACCACGGCGGCCAAAGTGGCCTACCTGTCCCGCAGGCATGCAAGACACGCGTATGAGGCGCTCCGCTCAATTTCATCGGATCGGTCGCGCCAATTCTTCGTATCACGACCGGGCCAAAACTGACGCCGCCGTTCAAGGCAGCAGACATGAAGGTCTGCTCGGGACCTGGCGGCAATCCCCCAACGCCAGTGGCTTACGTCTGCGCCGGCAACCTGCCCCGCACGTTTTCGGCGTCAAATGGGCCGGGTGCGGCGATCAACGCGCGGGCGGCGTCGACCTGGCCCCATGTGTTCCACAACAGCACGCCGCGGACGCGGCCGGCGTCGAGGTAATACACCACGCCTTCGCGGAACGGGGTGACCCACTGCTCGACGGTTTCGAGGCGCGAATCGAGGGTGCCGACGGCTTCGTAGCCGAGGTCGAAAAGGTCGGAATAGAAGAACGGCAGTTCGTCGTATGGCGCGTCCTGCCCCGCCATGCACTTGCCGGCACGCGTACCCATCGTGATCGCGGCGTTTTCGTGTTCGACGCGCAGCCGATGGCCGAGCGCTGGCGCGGGGAACGAAGCCACGTCGCCGGCCGCGTAGATGTCGGGATCGGAGGTTTGCAGGTGTTCGTTCACCACGATGCCGTTGTCCACCTTCAGGCCCGCCGCTTCGGCGAGCTGCACGTTCGGCGTGATGCCGAGCCCCGCGACCACGGCATCGGCGACGAGCGTGCTGCCGTCCGACAGTTTCAACTGCGCGTCTTGCGCGGTGCTGCTGCCGCTCTCGACGGTGACGCCCGCGCGCACGTCCACACCCTTCTCGCGGTAGTACGCGGTGACCGCGTCGGCCAGCGATTCCGGATACACGCGCGCGCCGATCGCGTCGTCGGGGAACAGCATGGTGACCTTGCAGCCGTTCATCGCCATCGCGGCCGCGATTTCGCTGCCGATGAAACCGCCGCCGATCACCGCGATGCGCGCGCCCGGCTTCACCGACTTGCGCAGGCGCCGGTAGTCGTCGAAGGTGCGGTAGTAGATGAAGCCGTCGCCGCCCGAAACCAGTTTGCGCGGCGTGCCGCCGGTGGCGATGAGGAGTTTCCGGTACTTCCAGGTGTCGCCCTTGTCGTCGTGCACGGCGTGGGCGGCCCGGTCGATCGTCGTGGCGTGCCGCGACAACTGCACGTCCGCATGCGCCTTGTCGATCGGGCGCCAGATGTCGGCTTCCTTGCCATCCTTCCACAACTTCTTGGTCAGCGGCGGTCGGTCGTAGGGCGGATGCGATTCATCGCCCAACATGCCGATGCTGGCGTTCGCGTCGGCTTCGCGCAGCGCTTGCGCGGCGGCTTCCCCGGCCATGCCGGCGCCGATGATCAGGTAATCGAAGGCGTGTTGCATGGCGGTTTCCCTTGCTGGCGTGTGGACCGCTGAGGATACGCGATTCGACGCGAAGATGTCGCCGCAGGTGTGTTTATGGCATGCGAGCGCGGCGCACGGCATCCCCCCGACGCGGCCGCCGATGGCTGTCGCATCCGCGCTGCGCGCGCGTTCGCTTCGCTCCGCCCTTCGTATCTAAGAGGGTGCACGGTGCGTTATTGCCGTACCTCGCGCGGATTGCCGGGCGCCTCGGCGAACCGCGGCGTGGCGCGCCACGGATTGATGTCGATGCCGCCGCGGCGCAGGAAGCGCGCGTACACGCTCAGGCCTTCCGGAGCGCAGCGCGCCAGCACGTCGCTGAAGATGCGTTCGACGCAGGCTTCGTGGAAATCGGGGTGCTGGCGATACGAAACAAGGTAACGCAGCATGCCCACGTGTTCGATGGCCGGCCCGCGATAACGCAGCACCACGCTGGCCCAATCGGGCTGGCCCGTCACCGGGCACAGCGAACGGAACAGGCGCGTGCACAACGTTTCGTCAATGATTGCGCCGCTCGCGACGAGCAGCTCCGGGCGCGGCGGTCCATAGCCGTCGGCTTCGATGCGCTGGTCGTCCAGCGATTCGCCCGCCAGCGCGCCGATGCCGGCGCGCTCGACGTCATTCGCGTCCACCAGCGTGGCGGCGACTTTCGCGCCGGCGCACGCGGAAACATCGCGCTCCACGCTTGCACGCACGGCTTCCGGGCCGGTGAACGGCGTCATCGCATAGCCGCCGAGATACAGCTTCAACGATTTCGATTCGACGATGTTCGGCGAGATGCACGGCACCGTAAAGCGCAGCACCGCGACCCGAGGCAGCCCGCGCACGTCCAGCCATGAAAACTCCCACGCGTTCCATGTGTCCACGCCGGTGAACGGCAGTGCGGCCGCATCGAGACCGAGCGGATCGCGCGCCCGTGCACGCGCGACCGGGAACAGCACCACCGGATCGACCGTGGCTGGATATTCGGTGTCGCGGCCGAGGGGAACTGTCTTTCCTGACATGAGTGATCGAGTC
>JAGWZT010000367.1 GCA_018971925.1 Lysobacteraceae bacterium
GCGCTACATCGCGGCCAAGGGTTCGGTGTGCGTGGACGGCGTCAGCCTGACCGTCAACGCCGTCACCGGCAATGAGTTCGAAGTCAACCTGATTCCGCACACAGTCGAACACACCACGTTCCGCGATCGCGGCGTGGGTGATCGCGTGAACCTCGAAATCGACATGCTGGCCCGCTACGTCGAGCGCCTGCTGGCCGCAAAGGAGCCGTGAGCCATGGCTTTCGCAAGCATTCCCGAATTACTGGAAGAGATCGCTGCCGGCCGCATGGTGGTGATGCTGGACGACGAGGACCGCGAGAACGAGGGCGACCTGATCATGGCCGCCCGCGAGGTGCGCGCGGAAGACATCAACTTCATGGCGCGCGAAGGGCGCGGGTTGATCTGCCTGGCGCTCGACCAGGCGCGTTGCCGCCGCCTCGGCCTGCAACCGATGGTGCGCGACAATGGTTCGGCCTACCACACCAACTTCACCGTCTCGATCGAGGCCGCGAGTGGCGTCACGACGGGCATTTCCGCGCACGATCGCGCGCGCACCATCCAAGTCGCGGTGGCCGCCGATGCAAAAGCCTCCGACCTCGTGCAACCGGGCCACGTGTTCCCGCTGCTGGCACAACCGGGCGGTGTGCTGACCCGCGCGGGTCATACCGAAGCCGCGGTGGATTTGGCGACACTGGCCGGCTGCGAGCCTGCGGGCGTGCTGGTCGAAATCCTGCGCGAGGATGGTTCGATGGCGCGCCGTCCCGACCTGGAGACATTTGCCGCAAAGCACGGCCTCAAGGTCGGCAGCATCGCCGACCTGATCCGGTATCGCCTCGCCACCGAAAAAACCATCGAGCGGGTGCATCAGTCCGAGGTGCAGACCGAGTTGGGCGCGTTCCGGCTGGTGGCCTGGCGCGACCGCCTGCGCGGCGAGGTGCATTTCGCGCTGGTGCGCGGCGCGATCGATGACGGGGCGCCGGTGCTGGCCCGCGTGCATGTACGCAACACCTTGTCGGACGTGCTGCACCTCGAACGCGACGACCTCGGCATGACGATGACCGCGGCGCTGCGCAGGATCGCTTTCGAAGACCGCGGCGTGGTGGTGGTGCTCGGCTCCGCCGAAGATTCGGACGCGTTGCTGGCGCGCCTGAATCGCGAGGCCATGACCGTGCCCGCCGACGGCCGCAACGCCGCCGCCCAGCGCGAGTGGCGCCAATTGGGCCTCGGCGCGCAAATCCTTGCCGACCTCGGCGTGCGCCGGTTGCGCGTGCTGGGCACGCCACGCAAGCTGGTCGGACTTTCCGGGTTCGATCTCGAGGTCATCGAATACGTGGACGCACCCGCCGTGGCGGATGTGAAGTAGGGAGTTCCGCGCGGCGCTGCTACGCTTTCCGAGCTTTCGAATCGCTGTCTCGAACCATGTCCGATCAATCTGCCCGAACCCGCGCCAGCCTTCGCTCGCCAGCCGGCGCGCGCTACGCCGTCATCGCCAGCCGCTGGAATGGCGAGATCGTCGACGTATTGGTGGAAGGCGCGCGCGCGGCGTTGGCCGCGCACGGCGCCGATGATGATGCGGTGGACGTGCTGCGCGTGCCCGGCGCATGGGAGCTTCCGATGCTGGCGCAGCACCTCGCCGCAGCCGGCGGCCATGCCGTGATCGTCGCATTGGGTTGCGTGGTGCGCGGTGAAACCCGTCACTACGAACACGTCGCCGACGAATGCGCGCGCGGTTTGATGCGCGTGGCGCTCGATTCCGGCGTGCCGGTGTTGAACGGCGTGCTTGCGGTGGAGGATGAGGCCGATGCATGGGCACGCGCCGGTGGCGCGCGCGGCAACAAGGGCGCGGACGTGGCGTTGTCCGCGATCGAGATGGCGGCATTGCTCAAGGAGTTTTCCGCATGACTGCCTCGCGCCGCAGTGATGGCATCGATCCGGCTGCGCGCAGCCGCGCGCGCCGGCGCGCGGTGCAGGCCCTGTACGCGTGGGAACTCGGTGGCAATGCCATGCGCAAGGTGATCGACGATTTTCGCGGCGAGCAGGACATGCAAATTGCCGACCTCGAATATTTCGAGGACCTGCTGCGCGGCGTCGAAGCACACTGCAAGGAACTCGATGCGGGGCTCGTACCGTTCGTCGACCGCGACATCGAACGTGTCGATCCGATCGAGCGCGCGGTGCTGCGCCTGGCCGCATACGAACTGAAATATCGTCTGGACGTGCCCTACCGCGTGGTGTTGAACGAAGCCGTGGAGGTCACCAAGCGCTTCGGCTCCGAGCAAGGCCATACCTACGTCAACGGCGTGCTCGACAAGTTGGCCGGCATCGCGCGCGCGGCGGAGAAGCGCGGCTGATGACGAACTCCGGCGAGGCGGATTCGGGCGCGCCCTTGCTGGAAACGCGCCGGCTGCGCCTGCGCGGCCATCGGCTGGATGATTACGCGGCGTTGTCGGCGATCTGGGGTGATCCGGGGGTCGTCCGGTTCATCGGCGGTGTGCCTGCCACGCCGCACGATGCATGGTTGCGGCTGCTGCGTTACGCGGGTTTGTGGAAACTCCTCGGCTACGGCTTCTGGGCGATCGAAGAAAAAGCCAGCGGTCGCATGCTCGGCGACATCGGCTACATGGACGTCAAGCGCGGGATGACGCCGACCCTGGATGGCATGCCGGAGGTCGGCTGGGCGCTGGCTGCCGATGCGCAAGGCCGGGGCTATGCAGGCGAAGCCCTCGCGGGCGTGCTGGCCTGGGGTGACGCGCATTTCGGCGCGCACCGCGC
>JAGWZT010000368.1 GCA_018971925.1 Lysobacteraceae bacterium
GCGAGGTGATCTCGTCGATCTGCTTGTGGGTGAACTCGACGAAGCGTTTCCACATCTCCGGATATTTGCGCACGTCGTAGTTGTTGTTGCGCGTCGGCGTGGCCCAGCGCGGTGACCAGTAATCCGGGGCGTGCCAATCGGCCTTGGAAAAATACGCGCCGATGCCGAAGCCGCGCGCGCGGAACGCATCGAACAATACCTTCGCGACGTTTGCCTTCGGGTTCCCATGGAACGGCACGTCCGACGCGGTGACGCGATAATCGGTGGTGGCCGTGTCGAACATGCAGAAGCCGTCGTGGTGCTTGGTGGTAAACACCACGTAGCGCATGCCGGCCGCGTGCGCGGCATCCGCCCATTGCGCCGGATCGAACTTCACCGGATTGAACGTCTTCGGCAACTGTTCGTAGCGTTGTTTCCATTCGACGTAACCGACGCCGTCGGGACGCTTGCACCACGGCTCGTCCTCGGAACACAGCGACCACGACTCGACGATGCCGAGTTGACTGTAGGTGCCCCAGTGCAGGATCAGGCCGAACTTCCAGTCCGACCATTGCGCGAGTTTTTTCACGACCAGCGGATCGGTTTCCGGAATGTAACCGTCGCTTTTCGTCTTTGCCGGCACCGCGGCCAGCGCAGCATGCGTATCCAGGCGCGCCAGCAACGCCAGCGCGGCGGCGCCTTGCAGGATTTCGCGACGTGTGGGCACGGGCGTGGCGTCAGTTGCTGGTGATCGGCTTCATGTCCTCATGGAACAGCTTGATCGGTCCGTCGAGTTGCAATGCGACCACGCTGACCTCCGGATCGAGTGCCGCATCGGGCACGTCGATGTACAACAGACCAGGCGCGCCGGTCGATGACCACTTGCCGCTGAGGTGCGCTTTCACCGGCAAGTCGCTGCCGAGGACGCGCGCAGCCAGCACGTGGTTCTGCAACCCTTTCACCAACAACGGCCCGTTCGGTCTGCCGGTGACGAACAGGTACAGAGTCCTGCCATCCTTCGAGAGCGTACTGTCGCCGTAGTAGTAATCCTTCGGGATGCCGGCCCGAGAACCGTAGATCGCCTGGCTGTTCTTTCTGACCCAGCGGCCGATTTCCTTCAGCGTAGAAACTTCCTCCTGCGGAATCGTGCCATCCGCACGCGGACCGATGTCCAGCAGCAGGTTGCCGCCCATGCCCAGCGTGTCGGAAAGAATTCGAATGATCTCGTACGGCGTCTTGAAATCGTGGTCCTGCGGCTGCCAGCCCCACGAATTGTTGATCGTCATGCACAGTTCCCAATATTTGTCGGGCGGCCGTCTGATCGGCACGCCCTGTTCCGGCGTGCCGTAATCGCCGTAACCGGGCAGGCGCGAGTTGATGATCGCGTTGGGGTTGTGCGCGAAAATCATGTCGCGCGTCTGCCTGGAATGCCACTCGGCCGCACTGTGTTCCCAGCCGCCATCGAACCAGTACAGGTCCGGGTTGTAGCGATCCATCAGGTCGCGCAACTGGCTCTGGTAGTAAACGACGAAACGGTTCCAGCGCGCGGGATCGTTCTTGATCTCATAGCGCGTCCT
The DNA here is from genome assembly GCA_018971925.1 of Lysobacteraceae bacterium. Classification (GTDB taxonomy): domain Bacteria; phylum Pseudomonadota; class Gammaproteobacteria; order Xanthomonadales; family Rhodanobacteraceae; genus 66-474. The sequence continues at coordinate 1,557 of JAGWZT010000368.1, forward strand.
GGTTTTGGTGAAGGCGGGGTAATCCGGGGATGACCAGTCGATCAGCGAGTAGTACAACCCAACCTTCAGGCCGTCCTTGCGCAACGCTTTGACGAACGGCGCGACCAGGTCGCGGTGCGCGGGCGTGTCCTTCACGACGTTGAGGCCCTGCTTCGTTTCCCACAGCGCCACGCCATCGTGGTGCTTCGAGGTCAGCACCGCGTACTTCGCGCCGCTGGCCTTGATCAGATCCGCCCATGCCTGCGGGTCGTAATGCGCAGCCGTGAATCCCTTGAGCTGTTGCATGTAATCGGCGTACGGAATCTTTTCGTCGAAGAACGACCAGGATTCCTCCACGCCGTCCACGTCATAGATGCCGTAATGGATGAAGATGCCGAACTTGGCATCGGCGAACCATTGCATGCGCGCGGCCTTGGCGGCCGCCTGCGCGTCGGTGTCGCTTGCGGCTGTCGCCGCCGGAGGTGCCGCGAACGCCGGTGCGGGCAGGCAAGCCAACGCGCACGCCGCCAACGCGCCGATCCCGATCTTATTCATGGCGTTTTCTCCATGGCGTGCTCACGCCGTCAAATCCTTCGAGATGCCATCGACGGCCGCGCGCAAGCGCTCCAGCGCGGTCTTGATCGGCACCTTGACCGGGCGGCGTTCGACATAGGGAATCGTCAACGCGCCGGCGGCGGAGCCATGCCGCAGGATTGGCGCGGAAAGGTCGGTGACCGCATCGACATCGCCGCTGGGCTGCATCGCGTAACCCTGCGCGCGAATGTCGTCGGCTTGTGCGATGAAGCGCTTGCGTTTTTGCAAGGTGCCCGCAGCGTCCATCAGCGCGAGCCAATGCTCGCGCACCTCGCTGCTCTGGAATGCAAACAAGACGGCCCCCGAAGTGGAACGTGACAACGGGAGGCGATGGCCGACCCGCACCACGAAACCAAGATCGTCCGGCGGCTCGATGCGCGCGATCACCACCATCTGGTCGCCCGAGGCAACCACGAGGTGGCACGGCTGCAGGACTTCCCGCGCCAGTCGGTGCATCACCGGCAGCGCGGCCTCGACCAGCGACTTGACCTTCGGCCGTTCCATGCCGAGCAGGAACAGGCGATTGGTCAACGCGTAACCCGAGTCGTTCTCGCGCGCGATGTAGCCGCGTTCCTCCAGCACCTGCAGCATCCGGAAGATCTCGCCCTTGGA
>JAGWZT010000369.1 GCA_018971925.1 Lysobacteraceae bacterium
GAACTTGCCCATCATCTTTTCCATTTGGGTGTACTGCTTCAGCAGGCGGTTGACGTCGGCCGGCTGGGTGCCGGAACCACGCGCCACGCGCGCGCGCCGCGAGCCGTTCAACAGGTCGGGATGGCGGCGCTCCTTCTTCGTCATCGAGCCGATGATCGCGACCATGCGCTTCACTTCCTTGTCATTGACCTGCGACTTCACCTTGTCCGGCAATGACGACACGCCCGGCAACTTCTCCATCAGGCCTGCCAAGCCGCCCATGTTGAGCATCTGGTCGAGCTGGTCCTTCATGTCGTTCAAATCGAACCGCTTGCCCTTGGCGACCTTGGCCGCGAGCTTCGCGGCCTTGTCTGCATCGGTCTTCTGCTGCACATCTTCGATCAGCGACAGCACGTCGCCCATGCCGAGGATGCGCGTGGCCATGCGATCGGGATGGAACGGTTCCAGCGCATCCGGCTTTTCACCCGCGCCCAAAAACTTGATCGGCCGGCCGGTGATGTAGCGCACCGACAGCGCCGCGCCGCCACGTGCATCGCCGTCGACCTTGGTCAGGATCACGCCGGTCAGCGGCAGTGCGTCGGCAAACGCCTTGGCGGTGTTGGCTGCGTCCTGGCCGGTCATCGAATCGACCACGAACAGCGTTTCGACCGGGTTCAACGCTTCGTGCAGCGCCTTGATCTCGGCCATCATGGCCTCGTCGATCGAGGTGCGGCCGGCGGTGTCGACGATCAGCACGTCGGCGACTTCGCGCCTGGCGGCATCGACCGCGGCTTTCGCGATCGCGATCGGTTTCTCGCCGACCCGCGACGGCACGAAACCCGCACCTACCTGCGCGGCCAGCGTCTGCAACTGCTCGATGGCGGCCGGACGGTACACGTCGGCCGACACCACCATCACCTTCTTCTTGTGGTCGATCAAGTGCTTCGCGAGCTTGGCTACCGTGGTGGTCTTGCCCGCGCCCTGCAGGCCGGCCATCAGCACCACCGCAGGCGGCGTCGCGGCGAGATGCAGCGAAGCATTCTGGGTGCCCATCACCGCGGTCAGCTCATCGCGCACCACCTTGATGAGCGCCTGCCCCGGCGTCAGCGACTTCAGCACTTCCTGACCGACCGCGCGCACCTTGATGCGCTCGATCAATGCCTGCACCACCGGCAGCGCGACGTCCGCTTCGAGCAACGCAACGCGAACTTCCCGCAACGCCTCGCGGATGTTTTCCTCGGTCAGTCGTCCGCGCCCGGTCAGGCGTTGGACGGTGGCGGAAAGACGCTGGGTGAGGTTGTCGAACATGGCGGAATCACGAACATCGAAACCGTCAGTTTAGCGGAGGCCGTCGGTCAGCCGCGATCACCTCGCCGGCTGTGCCTTGATCCAGTTCGCGATGTCCGTAATTACCTCGCGTAATCGGCGGTGGTCATGGTCTTCCCCACTGGTGTGCGATTGGTCAGGTGGAGACGTTCGCCCGCGCGCTGCTGGAATGCCGACCCGGCGCCATGCGACACTCACCAAATGCCTATCCACTCGACCACGATGGAGCTTGCGGCGGTCCTGGCGATCGCGCTGTATTTCACCGCCGCCGCGGCACTGGCGCGCCCCCTGTTGAATCAGGGCGCGATCGCGCGGCGTGCCGCGCTGGCCTCCGGCACGGTCGCCGTGCTGTTGCACTTCGCGGTGCTGTTCGGCATCCATCGCGGCGCGGTGGACCTGCACTTTTATGCCGCGTTGTCGCTGGTGTCGGCAGTGACCGCAGCGCTGACATTGATGGTGAACGTGACGCGTCCGGTCGCGGCGCTCGGCATCATCCTGTTTCCGCTCGCCGGTTTGTTCCTCGCCATCGACGAATTCCTGGCGCCTCCCACCGCGCCGTTCCCGCTCGACTGGCAAATCGGACTGCACGTGATCATCGCGCTGCTGGCCTACAGCCTGCTCGCGATCGCGGCGGTGTTGGCGTTGCTGCTGGCGACCCAGGAAAAGGCCCTGCGCACCCGCACGCTGAACGCCTGGGCCGACGCGTTGCCGCCGCTGACGCAAACCGAATCGCTGATGTTCAAGTTGATCGGCGCCGGATTCGCACTGCTGACGCTCACGCTGCTTTCGGGCATCCTGTTCGTGCACAACCTGCACGCGCAACACCAGGCCCACACGGCGATCCTGTCGCTGGTGGCCTGGATCATCTTCGGCGTGCTGCTGTTCGGCCGCTGGCGCTGGGGCTGGCGCGGACACCGCGCGGTGAATCTCATCCTCGCCGGCATGGCCATCCTGCTGCTGGCGTTTTTCGGCTCCAAATTCGTGCTGGAGCAAATCCTGCATCGCCACGGCATGTAAGCGTGCAAGCGGCACCCCGTTGTGCAAACATCCGCGGCGTTTGCGGCGTCGTTTCTTTTCCGGAGTCCCCATGATCTTTTCGACCGGTTCCACGCAGGGGTGGAATGCAGGCGCGCATCGGTTTGCGCGCGTCCTCACATGCTTCCTGACGGCGGTGTGTCTTGCATGGCTTGCGATCGGCAACGCGCACGCGGATTCCACGCTCGATCCATCGCTGTTGCCGGAGATCCAGTCGGCCACCTTCGAGGTGGTCGCGGCCAAGCCGGCGGACACACTCACCTACGAAAAGCCATTGCCGATGGATTTGCTGCCGTACCAGGAGCGCACCGACAAGTACTACTCCATCGGCACGGCATTTGCGATCGGCCCGAACACCTACGTCACCGCCGCGCACGTATTGATGGTCGGTTACCAGA
>JAGWZT010000020.1 GCA_018971925.1 Lysobacteraceae bacterium
CGACGGCAGCCGCTACGGCGGCTTCTACACACAGGACCAGATTCGCGACGTGGTGGCGTACGCGCGCGAGCGCAACGTGATGGTGGTGCCCGAGATCGAAATGCCGGGACACAGCAGCGCGGCGATCGCGGCTTACCCCGAGCTGTCGTGCAGCGGCAAGCCGCTCACGGTGCCGACCACCTGGGGCGTGTTCCGCGACGTGGATTGCGTGGGCAAGGATGCGGCGTTCGCGTTCCTCCAGAACGTGCTGGACGAAGTGATCGCGCTGTTTCCGTCGCCGTATGTCCACATCGGCGGCGACGAAGTTCCGGAAGGCGTGTGGGCGGATTGCGAGGCCTGCCAGCAACTGGCAAAGGGGCAGGGGCTTACGGGCGAGCAAGGCATGCACGGTTATTTCGTGGGCCGTATCCAGAAATACCTGGCGTCGAAGGGCAGGACGCTGGTTGGCTGGGACGAAATCCTGGAAGGAGGCGTCAGTCCCGACGCCATTGTCGAGGTATGGCATCTACCCAGTGGCGCGTACGGCGGCAGCGATGCGACCCTGAAACAAGCGTTTTCCAACGGCAACCGCATCATCATCGCCGGGCCGTTCTACCTCGATACGCCGATCGACCGCATGACGTTGCAGGATCTGTATCGCACCAATCCCTTCGGCAACCCGCTGTTCGCGAAATATCCGGGCAAGGTGCTGGGTGGCGATGCGCCGTTGTGGAGCGAACACGCGACACCCTTGAATGGCGCGGCGCGGCTGTATCCGCGGCTGCTGGCCATCGGGGAACACATGTGGAACCCGGACGCGGACGATTGGCACGATTTCCTGTTGCGCGCACGTGCGCAGGAAGCCTGGCTTGCATCGCAACACGTAGCCTACGGCCCCGAGGACAAGGACATCGTCGATGCGCGCGTGACCTTCAACCCGACCTACAAGCGCTGGCGCATCCGCGCCGCGCGCGGCTTCGACGACATCCGCCTGCGCTACACCACGGATGGTAGCCAGCCGACCGCGGCATCGCCGTCGTTCGGCGACGTGCTGGATCTGTACGCGCCTGCGGCCATTACGATGGCGCCGTTCCGCGGCGACGTGCAATACCAGGCCAGCCGGACATTCAAGCTGGTGCCGAATCTCGCGCTCGGCGATTCGGTAACATTTGCCACGCAGCCCGACGGGCGCTACTCGGCAGGTCTCACCGATGGCATCCTGGGCGGCGAGTACGACGACGGCGCGTGGGCCGGTTGGCAGCGCGCGGACATGGATGCCACGATCGACCTCGGCCAGCCGACCCAGCTGCACACGATCGACGCGCGCTTCCTCCAAAACGCGGAGGCGTGGATCCTGTTGCCGCGCAGCGTGCGTTTCGAGACCTCGAACGACGGCAAGACGTGGACGGCGTTGCAGACGGTTCCGATCACGGTCGATCCGGATGACATGCGCACGTCGATTCGCGATGTCGCCTGCACCGCAGGCAGTCCCGTCACGGCGCGCTATGTGCGCGTCGTGGCGACGCGCTACGGCCAGCCAGTCAACGGCATCGACACCTGGATCTTCTCCGACGAGATCATCGTGAAATGACCGGGCGACGCGCCGGTTGGCGATTTTGGTGGCTGGTCGCGCTGGCGGGCAGCACATTGTTGCCGTCGGTGGCGACCGCACTCACGACGCAATCTCTGGGTTCGGGTTGGCAATTCAGGATTGCCCCGGATGACGCACATGTCCGCGAGCATCCGCGCGCGGTGCAGTGGCTGCCGGCGACCGTTCCGGGTTCGGTGCAGACCGACCTGATGGCGCTGAAGCTGATCCCCGATCCGTACTGGCGTGACGACGAGGCGAAGGTCCAGTGGGTGGGGCTGTCGAATTGGCAGTACCGCAAAAGCTTCAACGTCGATGCCGCGACGCTCGCGCGTGCCCACGTCGATCTGATGTTCGACGGCCTCGATACCTTCGCCGACGTTTACTTGAACGGTCACAAAATCCTTGCCGCCGACAACATGTTCCGGCGGTGGCGGGTGCCGGTGAAGTCGCTGCTGCACACGGGCGTGAACACATTGGTAGTCAAGTTGTACTCGCCGATCGAACGTCTGCAGCCGTGGTTGTTGAAACAGCCCTATGCACTGCCGGGCGAATTCGATTCGGCGTTCGGCGATGAACCCAAGGGCAAGCAGACCGCCAATTATGTGCGCAAGGCGGCTTACCAATACGGTTGGGATTGGGGCCCGCGTGTCGTCACCGAAGGCATCTGGCAAGGCGTGCGGCTGGAAAGTTGGAGCACGCTGAGGCTTGCCGATTTCCATATCGCGCAGCCACGGGTGGCGGCCGATGTCGCCCATTTGCAGGCGCAGCTCGACATCGAGGCCGATGCGGCGGAGTCGGCGCACGTTGCGTTGCAGTGGCGTGCGCCGGACGGTGGCATGCAAGCGCTGCAACACGATGTCGAACTGAAAACCGGCGACAATCATGTCGCCATTCCGTTTGCAATTGCGCATCCGCGACGCTGGTGGCCGGCGGGCTACGGCAAGCCGAATCTGTATGATTTCCATGTCGACGTTGCCGTAGGCAGCAAGGTACTGGCGAGTGCAGACCGGCAGACCGGACTCCGAAGCATCGAGTTGCGCCGCGCGAAAGACCGTTGGGGCCGCAGTTTCGAATTCGTCGTCAATGGTGTGCCGGTCTTCGCCAAGGGCGCAAATTTCATCCCGCCCGATGTTTTCCCGACGCGTGTAACCGTCGCACGGTTTCGGCAACTGCTGGAATCCGCACGCGACGCAAACATGAACATGTTGCGCGTGTGGGGCGGCGGCTATTACCTGCCGGACGACTTCTACGCAATGGCCGACAAGCTCGGCTTGATGGTTTGGCAGGACTTCATGTTCGGCGGCGCGATTCCGCCGTCCGACCAGGCGTTCCGCGACAACGTGCGCGTCGAGGCCGTGCAGCAGGTGCAGCGCCTGCGCGATCACCCCAGCATCGTGTTGTGGTGCGGCAACAACGAGGTCGAAACCGGCTGGGAATCCTGGGACGACCGCAAGGCGTTCAAGAAAACCATCACGCCGGCGCAACGCGGACACATCGAGCAGGGCATGCGCGAACTGTTCGACCGCACCCTGCGCGATGTGGTCGCGAAGTTCGCGCCGGACGTGCCGTACTGGCCCAGCACGCCGGGCACCGATTACGACGGCCCGGTCAACGTCACCGACAACGGCGATTACCACTACTGGAACGTGTGGTCGGGCGACGCGCTGCCGGTCACGGCGTATCTCGATGTGACGCCGCGCTTCATGTCCGAATACGGCCTGCAGTCGATGCCAGCGATGGCAACGATCGACGCCTTTACAAAACCGTCAGACCGTTCGATCGATTCGCAGGTGATGCGCGCGCATCAGAAGTTCGACGGCGGCAACGGCAACCAGCGCTTGCTGAAATACGTCGAGCGCCAATTCGGTACGCCGAAAGACCTCGCTTCATTCGCCTATTTGAGTCAGGTGATGCAAGCGGAAGGCATCCAGTTGGCGGCCGAACACCTGCGCGCGTCGCGGCCCGAAAGCATGGGTTCGCTGTACTGGCAGCTCGACGACGCGTGGCCCGGCATCACTTGGTCCAGCATCGACTGGTACGGACGCTGGAAGGCGCTGCAGTGGCACGCGCAGCGCTTTTACGCGCCATTCCTGATCGCTACGCTACGCGACCACGGCGTGACGACCGTATCACTGGTGTCGGACAGCACCACGCCTGTTGCCGCACGCTGGCGCATGCGCGTGATGGATTTCTCCGGCAAGGTTTTGAGCAACCATTCGACAAGCGTCACGCTCGCGCCCTTGGCCAGCACGCACGTGGCCCATTACACCGACGCGCAATTGCTGGACGGCGCGGAGCCACGCAAGACGTTCGTCGTGTTCGAGCTGTTCGTGGACGGCGAGGTGGTATCGCGCAACCTGGTGTTCTTCAGTGCGCCGAAGAACCTCGCAATGCCCGTGCCGCATGTCCGCACGCAACTCGCACGAGCGAACGACGGCTACACGCTGACGCTTGCAAGCGATGTGCTGGCACGCGAGGTCTGGGTGTCGTTCGGCGATCTCGACGCCGATGTCTCGAACAACGCGTTCGACATCCTGCCCGGCCAGCACGTGAGACTGACCGTGCACGGCAAGGCGAGCCTCGATCAACTTCGCAAGGCGTTGCAGGTGCAGGACATGGCCGGCGCGATGCAGGGCCACGCGCAATGAGAACGGCACTGTGCGCCTGTTTGTTGATCGCGATGATCCTGCTTGCAGCGGGCGTGCGCGCGGCGCCCGACGATGCCACCGCACGCGCGCAGGCACTGGTCGCGAAGCTGACGCTCAAGGAGAAGGTCGCACAACTGCGGGACAACGCGCCCGCGATTCCGCGGTTGAACGTGCCCGCCTACACGTGGTGGAACGAGGGCCTGCACGGCCTCGCGCGGGGCGGCTTTGCGACGGTGTTTCCGCAGGCGATCGGTCTGGCCGCGAGCTGGGACCCCGCGTTGTTGCAACAGGTCGGTACGGTGGTTTCGACCGAGGCGCGCGCACGGTTCAACGCGGTTGGTGTGGACAACGCTCACGGGCGCTACGAGGGGCTCACGATCTGGTCGCCCAACATCAACATCGACCGCGATCCGCGCTGGGGCCGCGGCCAGGAAACCTACGGCGAGGATCCGTACCTGACCGGGCAACTGGCCGTCGCTTTCATCCGCGGTATCCAGGGCGGTGACCCGTCGCACCCGCGTGCCATCGCCACGCCCAAGCACTTTGCGGTGCACAGCGGTCCCGAGCCGGGCCGCCACGGCTTCGACGTCGATGTCTCGCCGCACGACCTCGAAGCCACTTACTTGCCGGCGTTCCGCGCGGCGGTGACCGAAGGCCATGCGAGTTCGGTGATGTGTGCGTACAACGCATTGCACGGCACGCCGGTGTGCGCAGACCAGGGCCTGCTCACCACGACGCTGCGCGACGACTGGGGCTTCAAGGGCTATGTTGTCTCCGATTGCGACGCGATCGACGACATGACCCAGTTCCACCACTACAAACCCGACGACGCACAATCGTCGGCCGCCGCGATCGCGGCCGGAACCGATCTCGATTGCGGCAGTGCCTACGCGTCACTCGGCGAGGCCATCCCGCGTGGCTACGTGAAGGAGTCCGTGCTGGATGCGGCTCTGGTGCGCCTGTTCGCGGCGCGCTACCGGCTCGGAATCATGAGTAGCAACAACGACGGCGGCGTGTATGCGCGCATCGGCGTCAATCAGATCGACAGCGCCGTGCATCGCAAGCTGGCGCTGAAGGCGGCGCTGGAATCCATCGTGTTGCTGAAGAACGCGCACGCCGCGTTGCCTTTGCATGCGGGCGTCAAGCTCGCGGTCGTCGGACCCGACGCCGACACCGTGGAAACGCTTGAAGCCAACTATCACGGCACCGCGCGCGATCCGGTCACGCCGCTGCAAGGCCTGCGCCAACGCTTCGGTGCCGATCACGTCACCTACGCGCAAGGCTCGCCCGTTGCCACCGGCGTGCCGATTCCGATTCCGGAAACCGCGTTGCGTGCCGGCGGCCGGCCCGGTCTCAAGGGCGAGTATTTCGACGATGCCGGTTTCAGCGGCACGCCGCACCTCACGCGCGTCGATCGCACCATCGACTTCGACTGGGATCATGTCGCGCCGGCTCGAGCGCTCGACCCGAACCATTACGCGGTGCGCTGGACGGGCGAGCTGGTTCCGCCCGGTGCCGGTGACTACACGCTCGCCGTGCATGTCGATCGCTGCTTCGATTGTCGTGGCCACGATCCGGTGCAGTTGTATGTCGATGGAAAGCCAGTCATCGACAACGATGGCACAGGTGGTGCGAACATGCAGGCCACCGTGCATTTCAAAGACACCTCACCGCACGCGATCAGACTGGAAATGGTGCACGCCGGACAGGACCAGGGCATCCGCCTGCAATGGCTGGCACCTCCCACAGCACAGCTTGCCGAAGCCGAAACGACCGCCCGGCGTGCAGATGTGGTGGTGGCTTTCGTCGGTTTGTCGCCGGATGTGGAAGGCGAGGAGTCACCGCTTGACGTGGTGGGCTTCGATCACGGCGATCGCACCGACATCGCGCTGCCGGCGGCGCAACGCGCACTGCTCGAACGTGTCGCCGCGGCGGGCAGGCCAGTGGTCGTGGTGCTGATGTCGGGTGGCGCGGTCGCGATCGATTGGGCGCAGCTGCACGCTGGCGCGGTCCTCGGCGTGTGGTACCCCGGTGAGTCCGGTGGCGCCGCGATCGCGCAGGTCCTGGCCGGAGACCATGATCCGGCGGGCCGTCTGCCGGTGACGTTCTATCGTTTGACGCGCGACTTGCCGCCGTACGTCAGTTACGAAATGAAGGGTCGCACCTATCGTTATTTCGCGGGCACGCCGCTGTATCCGTTCGGCTACGGACTCAGCTACACCACATTTGCCTATGCCGATCCCGCGCTGTCGGCGACGTCGGTAAAGGCGGGTGCCACGTTGAAGACGAGCGCGGTTGTGCGCAACACCGGCACGCGCGCCGGCGACGAAGTGGTCGAGGTCTATCTGGATGCGCCGGATGTACCGTTGGCGCCGCGTCATGCGCTGGTCGGGTTCGAGCGCGTGCATTTGAAGCCGGGCGAAAGCCGCCGCGTCGAATTCGAATTGCCGCCGCGGGCGTTGAGTATGGTTGACGCCGCGGGCAACCGCGCCGTGATCGCGGGACGATACCGTGTATTCATCGGTAGCGGCCAACCCGGTGATGCGCCGGGCGCCAGCGCTTCGTTTACGATCACTGGTCACGATGCCTTGCCGCGCTGAGCACCTGGACAGAGCATGAGCGATCGACGCGATTTCCTGAAGCTGGTTGGAACCGCCACCGCCGGGGCGTTCGCAGCATCCGCGCTGCCCGGCGTGGCAGCCACCCCAACGTCGCCGCGCTTCGTGAGCAAACGTCCGCCGCCATCGCAACGCAGGCTCGCGAGTCCGGCGGTGGAGCGCGAACTCGCGCGTGTCAGGGCGAAAATCGGCGATCCGAAACTCGCATGGCTGTTCGAGAACTGCTACCCGAACACGCTCGATACCACCATCCACACCAGGACGCTTGATGGCAAGCCGGACACTTTCATCGTCACCGGCGACATCGACGCGATGTGGCTGCGCGATTCCTCGGCGCAGGTGTGGCCGTACCTGTCGCTCGCCGCGCACGACGAGGCGTTGCGACGGTTGTATCGCGGTTTGATACATCGCCACGCGCGCTGCATCGCGATCGACCCCTACGCCAACGCCTTCATGGCCGACCCGCATGCCAGGACGACGCTGACATGGGCGCAGCACGACGACACCGACATGAAACCCGGTGTCGCCGAGCGCAAATGGGAAATCGATTCGCTGTGCTGGACGATCCGGCTTGCGCATGGTTATTGGAAAGCAACCGGCGATCGCGCGCCGTTCGATGACGACTGGCGCGCGGCGATGCGCCTGGTGCTGGCAACGTTTCGCATGCAACAGCGCAAGCACGGTCGAGGACCGTACCATTTCCAGCGCGCGGCCGCGTCGCCCACCGACACGCTGGCGCTGGGCGGTTACGGTTGGCCGGCCAAGCCGGTTGGCCTGATCCATTCGATGTTCCGGCCTTCCGACGATGCCTGCAAGTATCCGTTGTTCGTGCCGGGCAACGCGTTCGCGGTGGTCTCGCTGCGGCAACTGGCGGCGATGACGCGCAAGCTGTTTGTGGACGTGGCCTTCGCGCGCGATTGCGAAGCACTCGCCGGTGAAGTGCAAATAGCGCTTGAAAAATACGCGCTGATGCACGATGCGCAGGGCCGCGCATTCTGGGCTTACGAAGTTGATGGCTACGGCAACCAGTTGTTCATGGACGATGCCAACGTACCGGGCCTGCTGGGCCTGCCGTATCTTGGCTGTTGTGATCGCGACGATGCACGCTATCGCACGACGCGCGCGCTGGCGTGGAGCGATCGCAATCCGTATTTCTTTTCCGGCAAAGCCGCGCAAGGTATCGGTGGCCCGCACGAAGGCTTGCGCATGATCTGGCCCATGTCGATCATGATCCGTGCGTTGACCAGCGACGATGCCGACGAAATCCGCCAGTGCCTACACTGGCTTGCGAGCACCGACGCCGGCACCGGTTTCATGCACGAGGCGTTCGACCAGGACGATCCCACGCATTTCACGCGCGCGTGGTTCGCCTGGGCCAACTCGCTGTTCGGTGAGATGATCGTCGACCTGGCCGCACGACATCCGGCATTGTTGCGAGGGCACACAGGATTGTAGGTTGGGCTGACGCCGGCTTCATCGGCGGAAGCCCGACATTCCGGCGCAATTGTGTTGGGGTTCGCATGAAGCGGCTCATCCCAACCTGCACGTTGAAAGTCATTGCTGATTCGAGGAAGACGACCATGGTGACACGCAGACGTTTCCTGCAAGGCGCGATGACGGCGGCATTGCTGGGCCGCATCGATCCGCCGGCGGCCTGGGCTTCGATGGGCGATGCCGGCGCACAGGCCGCGAACCCGGATGCGGCCGCCGGCGTGTCGCGCTACGTCGATGTATTCGTCGGCACCGGCGGCCATGGCCACACGTTCCCCGGCGCGACGGTGCCGTGGGGCATGGTGCAACTGTCGCCCGATACCTACAACCACGGGTGGGACGCGTGCTCGGGCTATCACCAGGCCGACGGCTCGATCATGGGGTTTTCGCACACGCATCTTTCCGGCACCGGCGCCGCCGACATGCTGGACGTACTGGTGATGCCCGCGCAGGGGCAGGTTTTGCTCGATCCCGGCGCGCGCGGGCTGCCCGACGAGATTTATTACTCGCGCTACGACGCCGCGGCGCACGGGAAGCACCTCGCAGCCGATGTGGTCGCGCATCCCGGCAAAGGCTATCGCTCGCGCTTCGACAAGGTGTCCGAGCACGGCGCCCCCGGCTACTACACGGTGCGCCTCACCGATCACGACATCCTTGCCGAATTAACCGCGACCGCGCGCGCCGGCCTGCATCGCTACACGTTCAACAAGCAGGGTGCGGGGCACCTGCTGGTCGATCTCGCGCACGGTTACCAGGATGGCGTGAATGAACCGTGCAAGGTGTCCGATGCCGAGCTGAAACTGGTCGGCCGGGACACGCTGGTTGGTGGTCGCCGCGTGCACGAATGGGCGGATGGCCGCTACCTCTTCTTCGCGATGAAATTGTCGCGGCCGTTCGCGCGTGCGGAACTGTATTCGGATGACAAGTCGCTCGCGACCGCGACGAATGCGCAAGGCAAAAACCTCAAGGCCGCGCTGCATTTCGACGATGCGTCGAAAACGCCGCTGCTGGTGAAGGTCGGCATTTCGGCGGTGGACATCGATGGCGCGCTGCGCAATCTGGAAACGGAATTGACGGACTGGGATTTCGAACGCGTGCGCAGCGATGCGGCCACGAACTGGGAACGCGAGCTCTCGCGCATCAGGATCGAATCCGGATCGGATGACGTGCGGAAAACGTTCTATAGCGGCCTGTACCACGCGATGCTGGCGCCGACACTGTTCAGTGACGTCGACGGCCGCTATCGCGGCATGGACCTGAAGGTGCACACGCTGCCGAAGGGCCAGCACAACTACAGCACCTATTCACTCTGGGACACTTATCGCGCGCTGCATCCGCTGTACACGCTGTTCCAGCCCGACAAGGTGCCCGATCTGGTACAGGGCTTGGTGCGGCAGGCCAACGAAAGCCCGCACGGGCCGACGGTGTGGCCGCTGCAGGGCGTCGAAACCGGCACCATGATCGGCTACCACTCCGTCGTGGTGATCGCCGAGGCGCAGGCCAAGGGCTTCACCGGCATCGATTACGCCGCGGCGTGGCCGGTGTACCGCGACCGCGCGCTGAGTTCCGACTGGCTCGGCCTGGGCTGGTATCGCAAGCTTGGCTATCTCCCCAGCGATGGAGAGCCGGAGGCTGTCAGCAAGACGCTGGAATACGCCTACGACGACTGGGCGCTTGCGCATCTGGCTGCGGGCTTGGGCGAGCAGCAGGATGCGAAGGCGCTGCGCGAGCGCTCGCGCAATTATCGCAACGTGTTCGATCGCGGGGTCACCTTCATGCGACCGCGCGGTGCCGACGGCGCGTGGCTGGAACCCTTCGACCCGATCGAGATGGGCCATTCGGACCAATGGCGCGATTACACCGAGTCGAACCCTTGGGTGGCGACGTTCCTCAACCAGCACGATCTGTACCACTACATGCGAATGTTCGGCGGCAACGCCGGGTTCGAGCGCAAGCTGGACGAACTGTTCACCACCGCGTCCACCCTGCCGTCCAACGCGCCCCCCGACATCGCGGGCATGGTCGGCCAGTACGCGCACGGCAATGAACCGAGCCATCACGTCGCGTACCTGTACGCGTACACGGGATCGCACTGGAAAACGCAGGCGCGCGTGCGCATGTTGCTGGAAACCATGTACCGCGCCGCGCCGGACGGCCTCGCCGGCAACGAGGATTGCGGACAGATGAGCGCGTGGTACGTGCTGGGTGCGCTCGGCCTGTATCCGGTCGACCCGGTCAGCACGAACTGGGTGTTCGGCAGCCCGCTGGTCGATCGTGCCGAAGTCGATGTCGGCGGCGGCAGGAAACTGGTCGTGGAAGCGCGCGGCAACGGCAAGGGCAAGCCCTACATCCAGTCGGTGGCCTGGAACGGCAAGCCGTGGACCCGAAGCTGGATCGCGCACGCCGAACTCGCGAAGGGCGGCACGCTGGTGTTCGAGATGGGCGAGACGCCGAACAGGCAATTCGGTACGGCGTTGGAGGACCGTCCGCCGTCGTTTGGGCATCCCGCCGGGAAGGAAGATTCGTAGAACGTAGGGCGGGTTAGCCGTGCAACGGCGTAACCCGCCGGACGTCTTTTGCGAGGTCGATGGCGGGTTACGCGCTGCTGCGCCAACCCGCCCTACGGATTCCTTTGCGTTCGGGTTGCTTCAATCTCCATCGCGGCCGCACCGAACACGCCCAACTGCCCGTGTTCGATCAGCCGCACCGGTACCGCGGTCAGGAAGTCGCGCATCACACCCTTGTTGAGGAAGCGCGCGCGGAACTCGCTCGCCAGCAGGAAATCCTGGATGAACGGCAGGATGCCGCCCGCGAGATATACGCCGCCACCAGCCTTGAACATCACCGCGAGGTCGCCCGCGAAACTGCCGAGCATCGCGCAGAATGTCGACAGCGTTTCGCGCGCGAGCGCGTCGTCGCCCGAAAGCGCGGCTGCGCTGACCGCTGCCGGCTCCGCGTGTATGGCGCTGGTGCCTTCGATGTCTGCCATCACGCGATACAGGTTGACCAGTCCCGGACCCGACAAGACGTAGCCCGTGTGCACGTACGTGCGGTCGCGGCCGAGCCGGCGCAGCACTTCGATCTCGCGTTCGTTGCCGGGCGCAAGCGCAACGTGGCCGGCTTCGCTCGGCATCACCAGTGGCGCACTGCCGTTGGGCAACAACACCGCGCAGCCCAGTCCCGTCCCCGGTCCCACCACGACGGTCGGTCCGGACGTGCCCTTCGCTTCGACCACCGCGATGCTGTCGTTTGCGGAGAGGAACCGCGTGCCACGGGCCAACGCCTCGAAGTCGTTGACGATGTCGAGGTGGTCCAGGCTCAGGCGCTCGCGCAATTCGGAAATCCGTACCGGCCAGCGCAGGTTTTCCGAAACCAGTTCATCGTCGCGCAGGTAGCCGGCCACCGCCAGCGCGCAGCGCGCGATGACGCCGCGACCGCCTGCATGATGGGCCAGGAAATCCTCCAGGATTTCGCCGAGTCCGGGCCACTTCGCGCATTCGTAGACATGCCCCGCCAGCATTTCGAGCGGCGGGCGTGCGCCGGGGCGTGCCCGCAACAAACCGATGCGCGCATGCGTGCCGCCGACGTCGGCCGCGAGCACGAGGGGTCCGGCTTCGACCAAATCACCGTGCAGCGGATATGGTTGAGTCATCGCGGGGGATTCTTCACCGCGGAAGGCGATCTCGTTCTCATGTTTCATCCGTGAATTGTATATGCATATACGAACGTTGGCATAATGGCAGCTTGGCAGTCGAAGCAGCGTATCGGCATGGGCGACGAAAAGCGTGACGGCGTTCCGACCGCAGCGGGTGACGGTCTGCGGCGCCGGGATTTTTTGCGTCTGAGCGTGCTGGCGCCATTGTCTGCGTTTGCCGCGTGCGTGGAGGTGACGCGATCTGCGCCGCTTGCGCGCGCCGATATTGTGCCTGACGGGCGTCCACATCGCTTCCGGCTTGCCGGTCGGCACTTCATGCTGGACGGCAAACCCTTCACGATCCAGAGCGGCGAGATGCATCCCATCCGCATTCCGCGCGAGTACTGGCGACAACGTATCCGCATGGCCAAGGCGATGGGGCTTAACACCGTCTCGCTGTACGTGATGTGGAATGCGCTGGAATCCGAACCCGGTGTGTTCGACCTCACGACCGGTCGCCGCGATTTCGCGCGCTTCATCCACATCTGCGCGGAAGAAGGCATGTGGGTCTACTTCAGGCCCGGTCCTTACATCTGCGGCGAATGGGATTTCGGCGGACTGCCACCGTACCTTCTGCGCCATCCGCACATCCGGGTGCGCGACAAGGACGATCCAGATTACATGGCCGCGGTGCGCCGCTACATCGCGAGGATCGCGCCTGCGGTCCGCCCGCTCATGGTGGCGAATGGCGGCCCGATCCTGATGTTGCAGATCGAAAACGAATACGCATCGTTCGGACATGACCTTGCCTATCTCGAAGTGCTGCGCGCGCTGTGGCAGCAACACGACATCGACGGGCCGTTCTCGATTTCTGACGGCCTGGACCAGGTGCGCAAGGCGCGCACGTATCTTCCCGACGCGGCGCTCGGACTCGACGGCGATACCGATTTCGTGGCGGCGCAGGACCTCGCGGGCGAGCTGCCGGTGTGGATGGGCGAAGGCTATCCCGGCTGGCTGACGCACTGGGGCGGCAAGGGCTTCGCGCGCGGCGACTTCGCGGCGACATTGCGCAAATTGTTGGAGGAAAACCGCTCGTTCAACATGTATGTCGTCCACGGTGGCACGAACTTCGGTTTCGGCGCAGGCGCCAATGCGCACGATGATTACTCGCACTTCCAGCCGGTGATCACCAGCTACGACTACGGTGCACCGATCGATGAACGCGGTGCGGCGACGCCCGACTACTACACCTTTCGCGCGATGCTCGCCGCGCATGCAAAACGGCCGCTGCCCGACGTGCCTGAATCGCCGCCGACGATCGGTTTCGCGCCCGTGACGCCGACGCCGTTCGCGTCACTGTGGGAAAACCTGCCGCAGCCAAAGCGAGTGGATCGTCCGCAAGGCAACGAGCTGCTGTTCGGCCAGGATCACGGCATGGTCCTGTATCGCCGCCGCGTTCGCGGTGGCGGCACGCTCGTGCTCGATGGCGTGCGGGACTACGCGTTAGTGTTCAAGGGCGGCCGCTTCGTCGACTACGTGTCACGTGTCGAACATCCGTCGCTGCACTCGAACCCCGAGGTCGCTTTGCCAGGCAATGCTGACGAAACGGAAGCGCTCGAGATCCTCGTCGACAGTTTCGGCCACGTCGGTTACGGCCACGCGATGGTTGACCGCAAGGGCATCTTGGGTGACGTACGACTCAACGGCGAAGCGCTGCGGCATTGGGACGTATTCAGCCTGCCGCTGGACGACGCGTGGCTGACGGATCTGAAACCGTTGGGCGACAAGCCAGCACGACCGGGCGTGTTCTTCAGGGCGACGCTGCGACTGGAACAGACCGGCGATTGCTACCTCGACATGGCCGGATGGAACAAAGGCTATATCTGGGTCAACGGACGGCTGCTCGGCCCTTATTGGCGCGTCGGTCCGCAGCAGCACCTGTTCTGTCCCGCGCCGTTCTGGAAGCAAGGCGACAACGAAATCCTGCTACTGGATTTGCACCAGGTCGAGCCTGTACCCGTTCGCGCAACGACAGCGCTCGATGGCGCAAGCTGATCCCGTTCGCAACGCGAATTCCGGCCTACTTCGGCATCCGGGCTAAGCAGCGTCACGATTCGTGCGTTGGTCGCTGCCGTCGAGGCAATGTATCCCACCCGCAGAGGGCTTCTGCGGTGCTCAAGTCCAGGCGCTTGTGTCGCACGCTCGATGGCGCGGCATCCGCCAATTCCACGAACGACGTCTCACTCGCCAAACGGTGTGGAAACACCGCAACACATTTTCCGCTGCCTTTCGTTGAGGGATAACTGACTGCCTCGTACCC
>JAGWZT010000370.1 GCA_018971925.1 Lysobacteraceae bacterium
CTGGAATACATCTACAAGTTCCAGTACCACGCAGAGTACGGCGCAGCCGGTTCGGAAACCGAGTTGTGCTGGGTGTATGTCGGTACGTCCGACGCGCCGGTGCGCGTCAACGACACCGAGATCGCGGCGTGGCGGTATGTGAAACCGGAAGCGTTGGATCGCGAAATCGCGGATTCGCCCCAACACTTCACGCCATGGCTGAAGATGGAATGGCAGCGCCTGCGCGGCGAATTCGCCAATCGCTTGCCGGGCGGCGGGGAACCACCACGCCGCCGGTGCGAAGCCTGACCCGTTTCATCGGCCTGGCGTCGACCCTGCAGCCGCCCTGAAACCCGCGTGAATCGACCGCGCGCGGCCTCAACGCCGCGTTGACACCTGGCGGTCCACCATGCGGATCAACAAGGCTGGCGTTACGCCGCCGGCTACGAACGCGCCGCAGGAGATCCGCATGTCGATTCCCGTTCGCCAGCAATTGAAGGTCGCCAGCTACATCATCGGGCGCCGCTTGCGCGGCGTGACGCGCTATCCGCTTACCCTGATGCTGGAGCCGCTGTTCCAGTGCAACCTCGCCTGCCCCGGTTGCGGCAAGATCGATTACGACTCGCACATCCTCAAGCAACGCCTCAGCGTCGAAGAATGCCTCGCGGCCGTGGACGAATGCGGCGCACCGATGGTTTCGATTCCCGGCGGCGAACCGCTGATCCATCACGACATCAAGCAGATCGTCGAGGGCATCATCGCGCGCGGCAAATACGTGTACCTGTGCACCAACGCGATCCTGCTCGAGAAGAAACTCGACTTGTTCACGCCGTCCGATCATTTGACGTTTTCGGTGCACCTCGACGGCATGCGCGAGCGCCACGACGAAAGCGTGGGGCGGGAAGGCATTTTCGATGTCGCGGTATCCGCTATCCGTGCCGCGAAGAAGCGTGGTTTCCGCGTCAACATCAACACCACACTGTTCACCACCGCCAAGCCCGACGAGGTCGCCGAGTTCTTCGATTTCGCCACCAACGACCTGAAGGTGGACGGCATCACGGTGTCGCCCGGTTACCACTACGAACACGCGCCCCGGCAGGACGTGTTCATGGGGCGCCGCCAATCGAAGGAACTGTTCCGCAACATCTTCCGGCGCGGGAAGGCGAAGCGCAGCAAATGGCCGTTGTCGCACTCCAGCCTGTTCCTGGATTTCGTGTGCGGCAACCAGGGCTACCAATGCACCGCGTGGAGCATGCCGTGCCGCAACGTGTTCGGCTGGCAGAAGCCCTGCTACCTGCTGGTCGACGAAGGCTACGCGCCCAGCTTCAGGGACTTGATGGAGAAAACCGACTGGAACAACTACGGCGTCGGCCGCAATCCGAAGTGCGCGAACTGCATGGCGCATTGCGGGTTCGAAGGCACCGCGGCCGCCGACGCGTTCGCGCATCCACTGAAGGCACTGTGGGCGAGCTTGCGCGGGCCGAAGCTCACGGGTCCATTCGCGACAGACCCGCCGATCCTGTATGACACGCCGGAGCCGAACCAGCGCCACCCGCACAGCGACATTCCGATCGCGCACTTCGGCGGCATCCCGCACTGATCAAGAGCCATGCTGATCCTCGCCGTCATCGCACTGGCTTGCTGGATCGGCGTGCTGCTCGCACCGTGGGGGGCGTGGCTGTGCCGCGAATACCTCGAGGCAGACCCTGGCGCGTCGGTTCCACGCAATGACTTCACCGTATTGATTCCCGCGCGCAACGAAGCGCAGGTGGTCGGCGAAACCTTGCGCGCTTTGGCGATCGCAGCACCCGGTGCAGGGGTGATCGTGATCGACGATCAATCCAGCGATGAAACCTCGGCCGTCGTACGCACCAGCGGCCTGCCCCACCTCACGCTGATCGCCGGAACCACGCCGCCCGCAGGCTGGACCGGCAAGTTGTGGGCATTGCAGCAAGGCCTCGAGCGTGTCTCCACGCCGCGCGTGTTGCTGCTGGACGCCGACATCCGTCTCGCACCCGGAATGCTCGCGTCATTGCAACACAAGGCTGACGAAGGCTGCGCGTTGGTGTCGCTGTGCGCGGAACCCTGCTGGAACGGCATCGCCGCACGCTGGCTGCTGCCGGCTTTCGTGTACTTCTTCAAGCTGTTGTACCCGTTCGCACTGGCCAACCGCCAAGGTTCCCGCGTCGCCGCGGCGGCAGGCGGCGCAATCCTGGTCGACCGCGTGGCGCTGCTCGACGCCGGTGGCTTCGGCGCGTGGCGCGATGCAATCATCGACGACTGCACGCTGGCGGCACGCGTCAAACGCCAGGGTCATCGTTGCTGGATTGGCCTGACCCACGGCGCGGCCAGCCTGCGCCGCACGAACTTCGGCGACATCGCTCAGATGGTCGCGCGCACCGCGTTCGTGCAGTTGCGCGAATCGCTGATGTTGACGATGGCCGTTTCGGCGTTGCTGATCGTGGCGTTCTGGATTCCAGTGTTTGCGCTCGCGTTCGGGCCGTCCCGTGCCGCGCATGTGGTCGGGCTGCTGGCCACGCTGGCGGCGCTCGCGTGTTATCTGCCGACGTTGATGTACTACCGCCGCAATCCTTTGGCCGCGCTGCTGCTGCCGCTCGCCGCGAGCTTCTTCCTCGCTGCGACCTGGTATTCGGCGTGGCGTGCACTCGCCGGCACGCGCTCGGTGTGGAAGGGCCGGCGCTATCAACGCGGAACGACATGAATGCAGCGCAA
>JAGWZT010000371.1 GCA_018971925.1 Lysobacteraceae bacterium
CGGTCGGCCGCAAGATCAACATGATGGAGCAGGTGCTGGACGTGCCCAGCCAGGACGTCATCACCAAGGACAACGCGGTGGTGCGCGTCGACGGCGTGGTGTTCTACCAGGTGCTGGAAGCATCGAGGGCCGCGTACGAAGTCGCCAACCTGGAACAGGCCACGCTTGCGCTGGTGATGACCAACATCCGCACGGTGCTGGGGTCGATGGACCTGGATGAAAGCCTGTCCAAGCGCGACGAGATCAACGCACGTCTGCTGAAAGTCGTGGACGAAGCGACGCATCCGTGGGGCGTCAAGGTCAACCGCATCGAGATCAAGGACATCGCGCCGCCCAAGGATCTGGTGGATGCGATGGCGCGCCAGATGAAGGCCGAGCGCGAGAAGCGCGCGAACATTCTGGAGGCGGAAGGCTTCAAGCAGGCGGCGATCCTGAAAGCCGACGGCGAGAAGCAATCCACCATCCTGGCCGCCGAGGGCCAGAAGGAGGCCGCGTTCCGCGAAGCCGAGGCGCGCGAACGGCTGGCGGCGGCGGAAGCCAAGGCCACGCAGCTGGTGTCCGACGCGATTTCGTCCGGCAACTTGAATGCCATCAATTATTTCGTCGCGACCAAATACGTCGAGGCTCTGAAGGCGATGGCCGATTCGCCCAACCAGAAGATGCTGATGCTGCCGTTCGAGGCCTCGGGCATCCTGTCATCGATGGCCGGCATCGCCGAGATCGGCAAGGAAGTGCTGGCGAAGAATTCGGCGACAGCGCGCTGACAGCGCTGACATGCCCCCTTGAGTCAAGGGGGCGCCGGACCGTTGCGTCGCAATGGTCCGGCGGGGGTTGTGGAAGGACGGGAGTCGTGGCGTACTTCATTGCAGCCCATGGAATCGAACATCCACGCGCGGAGTTGTCACGATGTGGGGCGTACCGTTGCATTACTGGTGGTGGGTGCTGGCGCTGATACTGATCGCGGGTGAAGTGCTGGCGCCGGGATTCTTCCTGTTGTGGATCGGCATCGCCGCGGCGGTGATGGGTATCGTCACGTGGGTGTTGCCGGGACTTGGTGTGATCGCGCAGGCGGTGTTGTTCGTGATCCTCGCGTTCGCGTCGTGCGCGTTCTACTGGCGATTCATCCGTACGCACCTGGCGCGCAACGACGATCCGGTCGCGGCCACGCTCAGCCGGCGCGGCGAACAGATGATCGGCCAGCGCTATGTGCTGGCCGAGGCGATCGTCAACGGTCGCGGCAAGGCGCGGGTGGGCGACGGGCAATGGCTGGTCGCGGGACCGGACCTGCCGGCCGGTGCGGAAGTCGAAGTGGTCGGTGTCGATGGCGCGTTGCTGAAGGTGCGCGCGGCGGCGCCATGATGCCTCGTCCGGCGAGAACCGTCGCGTGACGGCCTCGCTGGCCGAAGGTCGGCGTGACGAGCAAACGCGTGCGCGTGTCGCGTTCGTGATCGAGCTGGCGCGGCGGCTGCATCAATATGGCGCGGCCGCGCCGCGACTGGAGCAGGCCATCGGCAACGTGGCGCAGCAACTCGGCCTTGCCTGTGACGTGCTGTCCACGCCGACATCGATCGTGTTGTCGTTCAGTGCGCCGGGTGGTGACGGTCTGGCCGACATTACCCAGGTCGTGCGGATCGCGCCGGGCGACGTCAACCTCGCGCGCCTGTGCCGCGCCGACGAAATCGCCGACAGGGTCGCCGATGGCAGTCTCGATCCGCGTCGCGGCATGGCGCAGCTGCGCGCGCTCGGCCGGCCGCTGTCGCGCGCTGCGCTGTGGGCGACGATCGTGAGCTACGGATTGTCGGCGGCGAGCGTCGCGGTATTGTTCCGCACGTCCGGTCCGGACGCGCTGGCGGCCGGCGTGATCGGGGTGCTGATCGGTGGCATCGTGGTGGCGGGTTACGGACGTCCGCGACTGTCGGCGGCCAGCGACGCGATCGCGGCGCTGGTGGCCACCTTCATTGCGACGATGGTTAGCGCGTGGTTGTTGCCTTTGTCCCTGAAGCTGGTGGTGCTGTCGGCGCTGATCGTGCTGGTACCGGGCATGTCGCTGACCAATGCGGTGCGCGAGTTGACCAGCCAGCATCTGGCCTCGGGCGTCGCGCGCTTTGCGGGTGCGGCGGCGACGATCCTGAAACTGACCTTCGGCACCATCGCGGCGGCGCAGGTTTGCGCGGTCGCGCACATCGTCCCCGCCGCTCATTCGCTGCCACCGTTGCCGCCGTGGATGCAGTGGCCCGCGTTGCTGGTGGCTGCCGTGGCTTTCGCGATGCTGTTCCAGACCGCGCTGCGCGATTATCCGCTGGTGCTGGTCGCGGTCATCGTCGGTTATCTGGTCACGTATTGGAGCGGCAACGCGCTGGGCACGCCGTTTGGCGTATTCATCGGCGGGCTGGTGCTGAGTTCCGGGAGCAATCTCTACGCACGGATCATGCACCGGCCCGGTGCGCTCGTGCGCGAACCCGGCGTGCTGCTGCTGGTGCCGGGCAGCGTGGGTTTCCGCAGTGTCTCGGATTTGTTGAACAACCAGATTGCCAGCGGCAGCCATGTCGCCGTCCTGCTGGTGACCATGCTGATTTCGCTGGTCGCGGGGCTTTTGTTCGGGGATTTATTGGTGGCACCGCGCAGAAGCCTGTAGGGCGCACGGCTTCCTTCATGCTAAAAGGGGACGGAGGGAATTAAGTCGCGACTTAATTCCCTCCGTC
>JAGWZT010000372.1 GCA_018971925.1 Lysobacteraceae bacterium
AGCGCCGCCATGGGCGCGGTGCTGATGGCCCCCGGGGCCACCACGGCCAGCGTGGCGCCGAGGCCGAGGGCAACGACGAGATCGAGGATGCCCAGCCAGTTCCAGCGGATGAATGCGGCACTGGCCGCGAAGTCCGGCTGACGCGCGAGGCGGAGGATCATCCACGGCGCGGCGAAGCCCACGGCCATGTCGCCCAGCCCCGCGGGCAGCGCGAACGGGCCCGGCAGCACCTTGTACGCATACAGGAACAGGAAGCCCAGGCCCGCCCAGCGCCACGCCTGCATCCCGGCGACCAGGCGCAGGTCGAGCGAGAGGACGAAGTCGCGGAAGGCGGGCGAGAGCCGCAGCCATGCGAAGAAAAGCAGCAGTGGCGCGGCGACGCCGACCGCGATGCCGATGGGCGGCGTGCCCGGGCGGCCGAGGAACGCGCCCTTGGCGCCGAGCGACACGACCAGTACGAACCAGATGGCGATGACGAGGGCGACGCCCAGGCGGGTGCCGCTTGGCCGGGATTCAGCCGGGGAAGGAAGGACGGTCGTTGACATAGTGGGGCTCCAGTGACTTGCATTTTGCAAGTGTATGGTGACTGTAGCATGATCGACTTGCATTCCGCAAGTCACCTGACCTCCGAACGTGAATCCCGCGAAATCTTTCACCCGCTCGGCCTGTGCGGTCGCCAACTCGCTCGACGTCGTCGGCGACAAGTGGTCGCTGCTGGTGGTGCGCGACCTGCTGCACGGCAAGCGCACCTACGGGGAGCTCGCGGATTCTCCGGAACGCATTCCGACCAACATCCTCGCGGATCGCCTCAAGCGCCTCGAAGCGGCGGGGATCATCAGCAGCAGCCCCTATCAGGAGCGCCCGGTGCGCTACGCGTACACCCTCACCCGCAAGGGCAAGGACCTGGGCGACGTGCTGCTCGCGTTCGTTCGCTGGGGCAAGCGGCACATACCGGGGACGGTGGTGTTGGGCGAAGCCCGGGCAGTGCGCGGGCCTACCGCGCGGAAATCGGGCACACGTACGCGCCGCAGGCGCTCGAAACGCGAAGATTAGTGGTCACCTTCGTCTCCAATCGACGATCGCTAGAATGATGGGCTCGGTCGATCGACCGGACCGGCGGCTTCGCGCATGCACCTCGCCCGCAATCTCATCCTCAACACCGACAGCTACAAGGCCAGCCACTGGCTGCAGTATCCGCCGGGCGTCGATGCCACGTTCTTCTATCTGGAAAGCCGTGGCGGCGAATACGAGCGCACGTTGTTCTTCGGGCTGCAGTCGATCCTGAAGGAGTACCTCTCGCGGCCGGTGACGGCGGCGATGATCGACGAGGCGCGGGATTTCTTCGCCGCGCACGGCGAGCCGTTCAACGAGGCCGGCTGGCGGCATGTCGTCGATGTGCATGCCGGAAAATTGCCGCTGCGCGTCCGCGCGGTGCGGGAAGGCACCGTGGTGCCAACCCACCAGGCATTGATGACGATCGAGAGCACCTGCCCGGATTGTTTCTGGGTGCCGTCCTATGCGGAAACATTGCTGATGCGCGTGTGGTACCCGGTGACGGTTGCGACGATCAGCTGGCACGTCAAGCAGACGATCCGCGAATACCTCGACAGGACCAGCGACGATGCGGCCGCGCAGATCGCTTTCAAGCTGCACGACTTCGGATCGCGCGGCGTTTCCAGCGCCGAGTCGGCGGCGCTGGGCGGGATGGCGCACCTGGTGAATTTCCGCGGTACCGACACGGTGCTGGGCGTGCTGGCGGCGCGCGAATACTACGGGGAAGCGATGGCGGGCTTTTCGATTCCCGCGGCCGAACACAGCACCATCACCGCGTGGGGCAAGGAGCATGAACTCGACGCCTACCGCAACATGCTGCGCCAGTTCGCCAAACCCGGTTCGATCGTTGCGTGCGTGTCCGACAGCTACGACCTGTTCCACGCGATCGGGGCGATGTGGGGCGGCGCCTTGCGCGACGAAGTGATCGCGAGCGGCGCGACGCTGGTGGTGCGCCCCGATTCCGGCGATCCCGCCGAGGTGGTGCACCGGACCTTGAGCATGTTGAACGCGACGTTCGGCAGCACGATCAATGCGAAGGGCTATCGAGTGCTGAACCACGTGCGCGTGATCCAGGGCGATGGCGTGAATCCCGACTCGATCCGGCTGACCCTTGAGCGCGTCACCCACGCGCGTTATTCCGCCGACAACATCGCGTTCGGCATGGGCGGCGCGCTGTTGCAGAAGCTCGACCGCGACACCCAGAAGTTCGCGCTGAAGTGTTCCGCCGCACGTATCAATGGCAAGTGGATGGATGTGTTCAAGGATCCGGTGACCGACCACGCCAAGGCATCCAAGCGCGGCCGGCTGACGCTGGCGCGGCATCGCGAACACGGTACCTTCAGGACCGTTGCGCTGCCGGACGGGGCGGTCGCGGGCAATGCCGCAATGCTCGGCCAGGGCTGGGAAGACGCGATGGAAACGATCTGGGAAAACGGCAAGCTGGTTCGCGACTGGACCTTCGCGGACGTGCGCGCACGCAGCGAAAACTAGCTTCGCAACACGGCATTGTTCCGGAACGCAGACCTCTGTGATCCTGCGTGAGGGCGATCGCACCGGTGCAATGTATCGGCAACGGGTCGCGGACCCGCGCTCGATCAAGGGGCGCAGTTGAGA
>JAGWZT010000373.1 GCA_018971925.1 Lysobacteraceae bacterium
GGCCGCGTCGATCAGGCGCGACCATGCGGCCGGCAGCGGTGCACCCGTGGCGGTCGCACGCTTCGGCGGAAGGGTTTCGTTCGGGCTGCTGCGGTGTTGCATCCGCGATCGATCAAACACTCAAAAGGCCCAAGCATACACGTACTTTTGCGATCATCCATGATCGCTGCTCCACCTGGCCCCAGGTTTCTGCCAGGTATTCGCCCAACGGAACGCCAGAACGGACTTCCTGTCCTGGCTTTTCGCAACGGCCGCTTCGAATCGGAGTTGTCCTAACCGAACAGGTTTTCCGGATACTCGGGCTTGCGCTCCCGAGCCAGCAGCGAATGCAGGGCGTCGGTGGGCGTCATCTCGCCGCGCAGCACGGCCTGCACGTGCTGCGAGATCGGCAGGTCGAGATCGTGGCGTGCGGCCAGCCGCATCACTTCATCGGCCGTGACGGCGCCTTCGACCACCTGGCCGATGTCCGCCAGCGCCTGCTTGAGCGGTACCCCGCGGCCCAGCGCGAAACCGAAGCGGTGATTGCGGGACAGGTCGCCGGTGCAAGTGAGCACCAGATCCCCCAGCCCGGCCAGGCCCATCAGCGTCTGCGGCTTGGCACCCAGCGCCGCGCCGAGACGCAGCATCTCGTTCATGCCGCGGGTGATCAGGCCGGCCCGCGCGTTGAGGCCCAGTTGCATGCCATCGGCAACACCCGTCGCCACGGCCAGCACGTTCTTCATCGCGCCGCCGAGTTCCGCGCCCAGCATGTCGTTGCCGGTGTAGGCACGAAAGGCGTTGCCGTGCAGCAGCTCGGCCACGCGGTGCGCGAAGGCATCGTCGTCGGAATGAACCGTGACGGCGGTGGGCATGCCGGCCGCGACCTCGCGCGCGAACGACGGACCGGTCACGACCGCGGCGGGGCTGCCCGGCAAGTGCTCGGCCACCAGTTCGTGCAGGAAACGCCCCGTCCCGGGCTCGAAGCCCTTGGTCGCCCACGCATAACCTGCCGCCTCCGGCAACAGCGGCGCGGCTTCGATCAGCACCTGCCGGAAGGCATCGCTCGGCACCGCGACCAGCGCCATGTCGGCGCCGTGCAACGCTCCGGCGAGATCCGGTACGCACGCCAGCTCCGCCGGCAGTTCGACATCCGGCAGATAGCGCTGATTGCGATGGCTGGCGGCGATGTCCGCCAGTGCGTCCGCATCCCGTCCCCACAGGCGGGTGGCCGTACCGTTGCTGCACAACAGCGCCGCCAGCGCGGTGCCCCACGATCCGGCGCCGAGTACGGCAACCGTCGCGCGAGACATGGTCTTACGCGTTCAGCGCCGGCCGGGCGTCGCCCTGCCCCTGCTGCTGGCGCTGCTGTTCTGCGTACAAGGCGTCGAAGTTGATCGGCTGCAGCAGCAGCGGCGGGAAACCGCCATTCAGGACGAGGTCGGAGACGACCTGGCGGGCGTACGGGAACAGCACGTTCGGGCAATACGTGGCCAGAACGACCGAAAGGTTCTGCTGGTCGAAGCCCGTGAACGAGAACACGCCGGCCTGGTGCACTTCGGCCAGGTACGCGGTGCGCTCGTTCAGGGTGCAGGTGACCGTCAGGGTCAACACCACTTCGTAATTGTCGCCCTCGACCGGCGCGGCCTTGTGGCTCAGGTTCAACTGGACCTGCGGCTGGCCCTCTTCCTGGAACACCTTGGGCGCGTTGGGAACCTCGAACGAGACGTCGCGCGCGTAGATCTTCTGCAGCGCCATCTGCATCTGGGGGGCGGCTTGGCCGTTGCTCGGGGCGGGGGTCACTTCTGCCATGTTCTTGCAAGCTCCGCTGGGAAAGGGTCAAAGATTGGGGATTGTCCCACACCCTCGGCCATCGTGCACGCGTGCCGATTGCCTGAAAGCCCATCTGCTGCTACATTTAGCGGCTGCCTTCAAGCCGGCCCGGCCTTCCGGGTGCCCCGTGACGCGACGCGGGGCCGATGCGGCAAATCCGACACCTCGCGAGTCGCACAAAGTCGGGCCGAACTTCCGCGGGCCACGCGGATCACCATGAGGAGAATGCCATGGCACGCGTATGCCAGGTCACCGGTAAAGCTGTGAGCACCGGCAACAATGTCTCGCACGCCAACAACAAGACCCGCCGCCGCTGGCTGCCCAACCTGCACGAACGCCGGTTCTGGGTTGCGAGCGAGAACCGCTGGGTGAAACTGCGCGTGTCCGGCAAGGCGCTGCGCACCATCGACAAGAACGGCATCGACGCCGTGCTCGCGGATCTGCGCGCACGCGGCGAGCGCGTGTAAGGAGACCCTCATGGCAAGCAAACGCGACAAGATTCGCCTGACTTCCTCGGCCGGCACCGGCCACTTCTACACCACCGACAAGAACAAGAAGAACACCCCGGACAAGATGGAGGTCAAGAAATACGACCCCGTCGTCCGCAAGCACGTGATCTACAAGGAAGGCAAGATCAAGTGACGCATCGGCGCGCGCACGCGGTGCGCGCCTCTGCCGATGCGTCATCCCGGGGCAACGCTAAAGCGTTGAACCCGGGATCGGTTTGAGGAATAACAAAACCCGCCGCAAGGCGGGTTTGCCTTTTGTAGGGCGGGTGACAACCCGCCGTCGCTGCAACAACACGGCGGGATTCCCCCGGATCAAGTCCGGGGTGCTCCCGCCCTAC
>JAGWZT010000374.1 GCA_018971925.1 Lysobacteraceae bacterium
GATCGGCAAGCGGCAAGGGCAATCGAGACAACAGGACGTTGTCGAGATCACCGCCACAGGCGCAATGGTCTTTGGCTACTTTCTGCCAAAACAGAAAGTAGCTCGCTCGCCGCCGAGGCGAGTGAAACCAATGCGGAAGCGCTGCAACAGGCAGAAATGAATTCCGGTTTGCGCTGGAATGGCGGAGCGCGACATGTCGGATGAGTGGGTGAAAGTCTGCGCACAGCACGAACTGCTGCCGGGCGAGTTCAAGGTCGTGTGGGATGGTGACACCGCGATTGCCGTGTACAACCTCGAAGGCAATTTGTACGCGATCGAAGACGTATGCACGCACGACGGCGGCGAGCTGGCCGGCGGCGACGTTTGCGGGTTCGAGGTCGAGTGCCCACGACATGGCGCGCGCTTCGACGTGCGCACGGGCGAGGCGACGCTGGCGCCGGCAACGGAGCCGGTCGCGAGTTTTCCGGTGCGGGTGGAAGACGGCATAATCTTTACGCGCGACGATCGTTGACGCGAGATCACACGGATGTGAGCGGCAGAAACCTGATTTCCACGCGCAGTCCGTGCGGATCGTTGTGGTTGCCGATCGAGAGTTCCGCGCCGTGGCGTTCGGCAATTTCGCGCACGATCGCGAGGCCGAGGCCGGTGCCCTCGTGGCCATTGCCCACGGCGCGGAAAAACCGTTCGCCCAGGCGCGGGATCAGCTCCGGTGCGACGCCGGGCCCGTTGTCCTGCACGGCCATCGTGCAGCCGCCGTTTGCCGACGGCTGCAGCTCGACCGTGATGACCGCACCACTGCGCGCGCCGTAACGTGATGCGTTGTCGATCAGGTTGCCGAGCAGTTCGCGCAACAGCACGGCATCGCCGATCACGCTGATGTCATGCTCCGGCCCGCGGTAGCCGAGGTCGATGCCCTTGGCCAGCGCGCCTGGAACCCTTGCCGCGACTTCCTCGCGCACCAGCTTTGCCAGGTCCAGCGGCGCGGCGGCCCCAAGCGATTCATCGGGTGCCTGCGCGCGTGCCAGGGCCAGCAGCTGCCCGGCCGCGCGCGCGGTGCCGGCGGACAGGCGCTCGACGTGCGCGAGCGCTTCGCGCACCGTTTCGGGGCGGGGATCGGCCAGAGCGCGTTCCGCCTGCAGGCGCAGACCCGCCAGCGGCGTGCGCAGCTGGTGCGCGGCATCCGCGATGAAACGCTGCTGCTGGCGCAGCATGCGGTCGAGCCGTCCCAGCAGTGCGTCGATGGTGGCGACCAGCGGCTGCACCTCCAGCGGTGCGTCGATGGTGCGCAGGGGCGAGAGATCACCCGCCTCGCGCATCCGGATTTCGTGGGCCAGCGGATCGAGCACGCGCAGGCCGCGATTGATGCCCAACCACACCAGTGCCATCGCGACGCCGATCAGCAGCAGTTCGATGGGTACGGTGGAGACCAGCAATTCGCGCGCAAGCGCGCGCCGCTTGTTGATGGTTTCCGCCGTCGAGATGACCAGCACGTCACCGGGGTCGGCCTTGTTGGTCAGAAACACCGACGCCATGCGCATGGGCAGGCCACGATCGAGAAAGTTGGTGAAGACCGGACTGCCATGGCTGGTCTTCGGACTGGGCTGGGGCAGGTCGTCGTTGCCGGCCAGCACGCCGTAGCGCAGGCTGCGCACGGCGAACTCGTTGCGTTCCTTGACCGAGAACTGCAACAGGATGCGCGCCTGGTCGCTCAGTTCGTTGCGGCCGGCGTCGCTGTTGACCAGGTCGCCGATCGCCTGCGCGCTGTCCAGCAGCCAGCGGTCGTACACCTTGTTGGCGTAATGCAGGCCGATCACGTAATTGATGATGCCGCCGCACACGAGTACCGCCAGCAGCGGTATCGAAACGAACAGCAACAGGCGGCGGCGCAGGCTCGGATTACGGATCATCGTCGGCCTCGAGCAGGTAGCCGAGGCCGCGCACCGTGCGTAGATGAACGCCGGTGTCTTCGAGTTTGCGGCGCAAGCGGTGTACCGCAATGTCCAGCCCGTTGTCGGTGAGCGCGTCGTTCCACGTGCACAGCGCTTCGATCACGTGCTCGCGCGAGGTGACGCGGTTGTGGCGGGACGCCAGCACTTCGAGCAAGGCGAATTCGCGCGCCGTGAGGTCCAGCGCGTGATTGCCGATCGTCACCCGTCGCCCGGCCAGGTCGATGGACAGCTGCCCGAGTTGCAGGATGGGCACGCCCCGATTGCTCTGGCGGCGCAGCAGCGCCCGCACCCGCGCGTCGAACTCGGCCAGGCTGAAGGGCTTCACCAGGTAGTCGTCGGCGCCGAGGTCGAGGGTGCGCACGCGCAGGTCCACTTCGTCGCGCGCCGTGATCACCAGCACCGGCACGCCGTCGTGTGCGGCGCGCAGGCGACGCAACACCTGGCCGCCTTCCTCGCCGGGCAGGCCGAGATCCAGCACCACCAGCGCGAAGGCGTGCTCCTGCAGGGCGGCGATCGCGGCCTTGCCGTTGGCGAGATGGTCCACTGCGTGGCCAGCGCGTTCCAGCGAGGCACAGACCGCATTCGCGATGGCGGCATCGTCTTCGACTACCAGCATCCGCATGTCCGCGCCCCGCATCGATGGAGTGGAAAGGATATCAATCGTACAGCCTGACCAGCACGATTTCGCCGGCGCCTTTGATCAG
>JAGWZT010000375.1 GCA_018971925.1 Lysobacteraceae bacterium
CGGAAACAAACAGTCGCCGGAAATACGGGGCCGGAATGCCTTCGCGCCACGCCTTGACGCGGCGCCGGGCTGGAATGGCCTCCGCGCGGGGCGGTATCCTAGTCGTTCCCTTCCCGCACCCGAACGAACAGACATGAACGCATTGCACGCCTCCGCCGGGGGTGATGAAGTCTCTGCCATCGCGGCCGCAGTCCGTGGCAAGGTTGAACCCGCCGATGCCGCGACGGCAGAGGCTTTTGCAAAGCTTGCGTGCGCGGAACTCGGGCCCGATGAACTGGCCAGGCGCGGTGTCGATGGCTGGGCCGCGATGTGCGCGGATCTGTTTCGCTGGGCCCGCAATCGCCAGGCCGGGCATGCCGCGGTGCGCGCGCTCAATCCCGATCAGGAACACAACGGTTGGCGCTGCGCGCATTCGGTGATCGAAGTCGTCACCGTCGACGCGCCGTTCCTCGTCGACTCGCTGGAAATGGTCGTCAACGGCGAGGGCCTGCGGCTGCACCGCCTGATCCACCCGGTGATGGATATCCAGCGCGATGCCAAGGGCAACATCAAATCGATCGCGGCGTGCGGCGAGAGCGGTACGGCCGAGTCGGTGATGCATGCCGAAATCGACCGCGTCGACGATGCCACGCTGAAGAAGCTGCAGGCCGCCGCCGAAGTGGCGCTCACCGATGTGCACGCGGCGGTCAGCGACTGGCAGGCCATGCACGACAAGATGCTGGCGATCGCGGACGCGCTGCCGGCGGAGCGGGATTCGCTCAGCGCCGGTGAAATCGCCGAAGGCCAGGCGTTCCTGCGCTGGGCCGCGGACAACCATTTCACCTTCCTCGGTTACCGCGAATACGATGTGGTGGCGGAGAAGGGCGATGAATTGCTGAAGGCGCGCGCGGGTTCCGGCCTCGGCATCCTGCGCAATCCGGACCTTGCCACCGCGCCGCGTTCCACCAAGAGCCTGGTCGCGACCCGCCTGCCGCAATCGGGCTCGATGGATGCGATCATCCTGACCAAGACCAACGCGCGTTCGCGCGTGCACCGCGCCGGCTACATGGATTACATCGGCGTGCTGCGCTTCGATGGCAAGGGCAAGCCGGTCGGCGAATCACGTTTCCTCGGCCTGTACACGTCCACCTCGTACATGCGCCGTCCGCAGGACGTGCCGCTGGTGCGCAAGAAATTCGAATCCGCGGAAAAGCGTTCCGGCCTGCGCCCGCAATCGCATTCCGGCAAGGCCTTCCGTTCGATCCTCGAAACGCTGCCGCGCGATGAACTGCTGCAGGCTTCCAGCGACGAATTGTTCGGTCTTGCCAGCGGCATCTTCGACGTCAACGAACGCCGCCAGGCGCGCCTGTTCGTGCGCCGTGACGCCTATGGCCGCTTCTTCTCGTGCCTTGTGTTCATTCCGCGCGACCATTACGGCGTCACCGTTGGCGAGCGCGTCAAGGAGATGCTGCGCGAGGAACTGCACGGCGCTTACGTGGACGCGACCGTGCAGATCGGCGACGCGCCCATGGCCCGCATGCACGTGGTGGTGCGCCCGCGCGCGGGCGAGCGCGTTGAGGTGGACGCGCGGAAACTGGAATCGAAACTTGCGCCGATCGTGCGGAACTGGCACGACGAGCTGCGCGACGCGCTGGTCAACGGTCTTGGCGAGGAGCGCGGTGCGCATCTCGCCAACCGTTGGGGCAGCACGCTGGCTTCGGCCTATATCGAGGACCAGACCTCGGCGCGCGCGGCCGAAGACGTGGGCATCCTCGCCGCGATGACTGGCGCCGGCGAAGACATCCGCCTCGCGTTCCACGATTCCTACCGCAAACCGGGCGAGCTGCATTTCAAGATTTTCCGAGCGGGCAGCGACATCCCGCTGTCGGACGTCCTGCCGCTGCTTGAAAACGCGGGGCTGAAGGTCGACACCGAGCAGGTTCATGTACTGGACCTGCACGGCAACAAGGCCTGCATCCAGGATTTCGTGGTGCGTCCCGCCGCGCCGCTGAAGTTCAAGCTCGAGGACGTGCACGCACGTTTCGAGGCCGCCTTCGCCGCGATCTGGCGCGGGCAGGCCGAGAACGACGGACTCAACTCGCTGTTGCTGGAAGCCGGGCTCGGCTGGCGGCAGATCGCGATGCTGCGCGGTTACTCCAGGTACCAGCAGCAGGTGGGCACGACCTTCTCGCAGAACTACATGGACGAGACACTGGGCCGCTACCCGATGGTCACGGGGTTGCTGGTCGAGTTGTTCGAAGCCAAGTTCGATCCGCAGCGAGAAGCCGGTGACGCCGCCACCCGCAAGCACGCGCGCGAGGCACTGGAACGCGAGCTCGGCTTGCTGACGCCCAAGTCCGTGCTCGAGTCCAACCCGGATTTCGTGGCGCGCGTTGCGGCGCTGCTCGAGAAGCCGCGCGAGGAGCAGGTCGACGGCCTCGTCAATGCCATCAAGGCGCTGCTGGTGAATGTCTCCAGCCTCGACGACGACCGTATCCTGCGCGGCTTCATGGGCCAGATCCGCGCCACGCTGCGCACCAATTATTTCCAGACGCACGACGGCAAGCCGGCCGAATACATCAGTTACAAGCTCGATTCGCACCAGGTTCCGGATGTTCCGAAACCGGTGCCGTACCGCGAGATCTGGGTGTACGCGCCGCGCGTGGAA
>JAGWZT010000021.1 GCA_018971925.1 Lysobacteraceae bacterium
TGGACCGCCTGCGCGAGGCGATAGACGCCGCGGGCGGGTGAACGTGCAGCGGCTCCCTGACAAAGATCGTCATTCCGGGGCGGACCGCAGGCCCGAACCCGGAATCGGTTTGATACCTTGGCACGTGCACGACCGGTTGACTCGCGCCGTCCATGGCGCTCGCGCTACGCGCCGCCTTCAGCGTTCGCGTTTGCTCCTGCAAACGCAGTCGGGTTCCGCCGCGAAGAGCTGCGGCGGCCCCGGAATGACGAGCCAAATAGACGTTCCCTAGGCGGCGAGTCCGCGCAACTCGGCTTTATCGGGTGTCACCCGCAGCACCGAACCCTGTTCGTACCAGTCGCCCAGCACGATGCGTTGCGTGGGTTTGCCGTCCAGCGTGATGTCGTGGATCGCAGGGCGGTGCGTGTGGCCGTGGATCATGCGCGCGACGCCGGCTTGGCGCAGCGCGCTTTCCACGGCGTGTGGATTGACGTCCATGATCGCCATGTCCGTCGTGGACGTGTGCGCGCGGCTGGCGTCGCGGGCCTGCGCTGCGAACGCGCGGCGTTCGGCCAGTGGGCGCGCGAGGAACGCGGCCTGCCACGCGGGATCGCGTACCTGCCTGCGGAACCCGAGATACGCCGCGTCGTCGGTGCACAGCACGTCGCCGTGCAGGATCAGGGTCGGCGTGCCGTACAGGTCGACGACGGCGCCGTCATCGAGAAGATCCATGCCGCATCTGCATGCGTAAGCGTCGCCCAGCAGAAAATCGCGGTTGCCCACGATGAAATGCACGAGTACGCCCGCGTCGGCGACGCCATGCAGCGCATGGGCGATGCGTGCGTTCAATGCGGCATCGTCATCGTCGCCGATGTAGGCCTCGAACAGGTCACCCAACACGTACAGCGCGTCGGCAGTGCGCGCTTCGCCGGCGCAGAAGCGTTCGAAGTCTTCGACGATCTGCGGGCGCGCATCGTCGAGGTGCAAGTCCGAGACGAACAGTGTGACCACTGTGTCAGTGCTTCGTGCCGGGTTTCTTCTTCGACGCAGGCGTCGAAGCCGGCGCCTGGCCGGTGACCGGCGACACCGGCTCCTGGGTGGGATGCGCGGCTTCACCGATCAGCTTCGCGCTTTCGATGATCACCAGCGGGCGCGGCACGTCGCCGATAAACGGCCCTTGCGGGCCGGTCGGCAGGTTGTCGATCTTGTCCACCACCTCCATGCCCCTGACGATCTTGCCGAACACCGCGTACCCCCAAGTCATGCCGCTCTGGTTGCCGACGTAATCGAGGCGCGGGTTGTCCACCACGTTGACGAAGAACTGCGCGGTGGCGGAATCGGGATCGGGCCCACGCGCCGCGGCGACGGTGCCGCGCAGGTTCGACAAGCCATTGTTGGCCTCGTCGGGAATCGGCGGCTGCGTGCGCTTGGGCCGCAATTCGCGCGTGTACAGGCCGCCCTGGATCAGGTATCCCGGGATCACGCGGTGGAACACCGTGCCGTCGTAGAAACCGTCCTTCACGTACTGCAGGAAGTTGGCGACGGTCTTGGGCGCCTTGTCCGGAAACAGCTCGATCACGAAGTCGCCCTGCGAGGTCTTGAATTCAACCTGCGGATGCGCGGTGGCCACCGGCGCCGCCGTTGAGGAAGCCGGGGCAGGCGGTGTTTCCGCGTTCGCGCGGGTGGCGGTGAACGCGAACAGCAAGGCCGCGAGCGAGGCGATGAGCAGCGGGCGAAGCGGATGTCGGATGGCGGTCATGGCGCGGGTGGTGTTCAACGCGAAAGCGGCATGATACGCGAGCGCCTGGCCTGGGCGTTCAAGGCTGCAGGCACGCAGCACCCACGCAGGTGCCGAAGCGCAGGCCGGTCTGGCGGCCCTGCAGTGAATTGTCGTCGCCGCCGTTCTGGTCCTGGTCGAGATGCCGCCGGCGGATTTCCAGCACGATGGGCGTGATCTGCGCGATGCGCGCGTTGATCTGCGCGCGGCTGTAGTAGTCGAGGTCGTTGCGCTTCAGCAGGCGGTGCAACTGGTCGAGCGCGTCGGCAGCCTGTCCGGACAGGAAGGTCGCGTCGGCGTAAGCGATCCCGGCGTGCACTTCGTCGCCCGCGACATGGCAGGCGTGGCCATAAGTCGCGTACAGCGAAGGCTCGGAGTCGTCGTTGAGCAGTGGCTTCAAGAGGCCTTGCGCGGTCTTCGCGTCGGCCTTGGCGCCACTGTCGAGCAGCGCCCGACTGTAGTCCAGCACGATCGCGGGATCATTGGGCCACGCAGTGTTGAGGGCGGCGTAGCGTTGCAGGGCTTGCGTGCGCTGGCCGGCGTGGCGTTCCGCATCCGCCAGGCCCAGCGCCAGGGTGAGGTCGCCGGGACTCGCGTCCACCAGTTTCTGCATGACCGGCACCGCCTTGGTGGCGTGGTTCACTTGCAGCAGCGCCAGTGCATAGCCGTAACGGTTGGACGCCGATGCTGCGAACTTGGCGTTGTCCGCCATGTTGCGTGTGTAGTAGTCCAGCACCGAGCGAGGATCGCTGGACGACAACACGCGCACGCGTTCGCGCATCAATTCGTATTGCCGTTCGCTGGGGCCACGCACGGAATGATCGAGCAGCGCCGAGGGATTCTTGACGAACGGCAGCGGCAGCATGCCGTAGCCGGAAGGATCGGTCGTCTTGCTGTCGAGCGCGCGCAACTGCTGTTCCTTGCAGTGCAATACGCCGGTCTGCACACTCACGCAGGCCTTGATGGCGTGCATCTGCTGTTCCAGCACGTGCGCGCGGGCACGCGCATCGGCGATGCGCACGCTGCTGACCGGGTGATCCTGCAGGAAGTCGGGGATGTTGCCGGCTGCCATGCCGCCATCGCCGCCGGGGCGCAGCAGCGCCTGCATGCGGGCAAACACCGTCGCCATACCCTCGGGGTTGAACCCGGCCTTGGCCAGCGTCTCGATGCCCACGTGGTCGGCTTCCTCCTCGTCCTTGCGGGTGAAGTCGATCATGTGCTGCTGCATCATCGCCATCACCGAATAGAACGCGCCGATGGCAGGGTCGACACCCTGCTGGTACGGCGTGTTGCCGTAGCCGTAACCGTAGGGCTGGTTCTGGGCGTAGCGGTTGCCGGAATCCGCGCGCGATGCCGCCAGCGCCGCCGCGAACGCGCCCAGCACGTACAGCGGGGTGGATTTTTTCTGGTCCTCGATCGCGCGTTGCAGGTGGTGCTGGCTGATGTGCGCCAATTCGTGCGCCATCACCGCCGCCAGTTGGTCCTGATCCTGCGTGACGGTGAACATGCCGGAAAAAATGAAGATGTAGCCGCCGAAGGTGGCGAACGAGTTGATCTCGGGAATGTTGATCAGGGTGAAGGTGTAGTGCTGGCCCGGGTCGGCGCTGGCGGAGGCCAGCCGGTAACCCAGCGTGCGCAAGTATTGGTCCACCTGCGGGTCGTCCAGCACGAGGTGCGCCGCGCGCAATTCGCGCAGGAATTCCGCGCCGTACTGTTCGGCTTCCTGCGGCGACATGACGGTGTCGGCCGAACTGCCGAGACTGGGCAGGCGCACGTCCGCCTGTTGCGCGGCTGCGGGCAGCGACAAGGCCACCGCGGCGGCGAAGGCGAACAAGGTCTGGCGGCGAAAGCGGAACGGCATGTTCGAATCGGCTGGATCCGTTCTGAATGTGACCGGCGAAAATGTGAATGGTTCGAGTTTAGGCTGAATGCGGGTTGCCGGAAACCGGCTGCCATTCTCGCTTCCCGCGCGTTCAGCACCGGTAAAATGCGGCACAACCCGGGATCATTCATCTCATGGCCGACATCGAAATCTACTCCACGGCGATGTGCCCGTATTGCGTCGCCGCCAAGAACCTCCTGCAGGCCAAGGGTTTGTCCTGGCGCGAACTGCGCATCGACACCGACGCGAATGCGCGCCGCGAGATGCTGACGCGCGCGCCCGGCGCCCGTACCGTGCCGCAGATCTTCATCAACGGCGTGCACGTGGGCGGCTTCGACCAGCTCGCCGCGGCCGACCGCAGCGGGCGGCTGCAGGAGCTGCTGGCTGAGGCTTGATCCGCTTGGCCTGACGCGCATTTCCCGCGATAATTCCGATTTTATTTGTCCGCTCCGTCGCGCCCAATGCGCCTGACGGAGCGGCTGTTGTGAGAAGTCAGGCCATGGATGGCCGTTCTGGACTCTATGACCTGTGCCGTTTGCGCTCGTTGGAAAATCCAGCGAAGCAGCGATCAGGGATGATCGCAAGACAAAGGAGTTTGTGTGTGACCAAGACGATTGCGGTAATTCGTGGCGACGGCATCGGCCCGGAAATCATGGCCGCCACCCTGAAAGTGCTGGACGCGCTCGAGTGCGGGCTCGCTTACGAATTCGTCGAAGCCGGCATGGTGGCGCTGGAAAAGCAAGGCGAGCTGTTGCCGCAAGCGACACTTGATGCGATCGCGAAGCACCGCGTCGCGTTGAAGGGACCGCTGACCACGCCGATCGGCAAGGGCTTTTCGTCGTTGAACGTCGCCCTGCGCAAGCATTTCGACCTGTACGCGAACGTGCGTCCGGCGATCAGTTTTCCCGGCACCAAGGCGCGCTACGAGAACATCGACATCATCACGGTGCGCGAGAACACCGAAGGCGCATATTTGTCGGAAGGCCAGACGCTGTCCGACGATGGCGAGACCGCGCAATCCATCGTGCGCAACACGCGCCACGGCGCCTCGCGGATCGTCCGCCATGCATTCGAGCTGGCCGTGCGCAAGGGCCGCAAGAAGGTCACCGCGGTGCACAAGGCCAACATCATCAAGACCGCGTCGGGCCTGTTCCTCGACGTTGCGCGCGAGATCGCGAAGGACTACCCGCGGATCGCATTCAATGAAATGATCGTGGACAACACCTGCATGCAATTGGTGATGAATCCGTGGCAATTCGACGTGATCGTCACCACCAACCTGTTCGGCGACATTCTCTCTGACCTGTGCGCGGGACTGGTGGGCGGTCTGGGCCTCGCGCCCGGTGCCAACATCGGCAACGCTGCCGCGATCTTCGAAGCCGTGCATGGTTCAGCGCCCGACATCGCCGG
This sequence comes from Lysobacteraceae bacterium, assembly GCA_018971925.1. Lineage (GTDB taxonomy): Bacteria > Pseudomonadota > Gammaproteobacteria > Xanthomonadales > Rhodanobacteraceae > 66-474. The sequence continues at coordinate 5,049 of JAGWZT010000021.1, forward strand.
CAAGAACGTCGCCGATCCCTGCGCGTTGCTGCTGGCGGCCGCCGAAATGCTCGATCACCTGGACATGACCACCAAGGCTGCGCGCATCCGCAACGCGATCCGCGCCACCCTGGAAGCGCGAGACCGTGTCACGCCCGATCTTGGCGGCAGCGGCACCACCGAAACGTTCGCTGACGCGTTGGTCGAGCATGTGCGCGCTGATCGGTAGGAGCAGCGGCAGCCGCGACCAGATCGGGCCTTCCGGTCCTCCTACAGGATCGGCCAGGGCGCCAGCAGCAATATCCACAACAGCGCCGCGCTGCCGACGAATTTCATGCCCTTGAACAGTTTGCGGTGACGCTGCTTGAAGTCGCGGCTTTTTTCGCGGCGCTGGCGCAGCGCCGAGAACAGGCGGTTGATCGCGCCGGTGGGTTCGCTGACCTGGTTGGGCGAGGCGGTGATCGCGCCCATGAAGTTGCTGACGTGGTGGTTGATCCATGCCATCACGCGCGAACGCAGCGGGCGTTCGAGGTCGGCGAAGAAGATCACGCGCGTCATGTCGGTCTTGTTCTCTACCCAGTGCACGCAGGTCTCGTCGAAGATCACGTCCTCGCCGTCGCGCCAGAAGTATTCCTGGCCATCCACGAAGATGTGGCAATCGCGCGAATTGGGCGTGATCAGGCCCAGGTGGTAACGCAATGAGCCCGCGAACGGATCACGGTGTGGGTTCAGCGTCACGCCCGGCGGCAGCAACGCGAACATCGCGGCCTTGACGCCGGGAATGCGGTTCACCAGTTCCACCGTTTTTGGGCACAACGTTTGCGCGGACGGAAGCGGTTCGCCGTACCACTTCACGTAGAAACGCTTCCAGCCGACCTTGAGGAACGAGGCGAAGCTGGCGTCGTCGTCCTTCAGCGCATCGCGGATGTGGCCCTGGTCGAACAGGCCGGCGGCTTCGTCGCGAATGGTTTGCCAGTTGTCGCGCAGTGCGTCCACGGCGGTGAATCGCTTGCGGTCGGGAAAGGCGCCGGCCGGCACCGCGGAAAACGCGTACATCAGCAGGTTGTAGGGCGCGAACACGGTCGCGTGGCTCGCCAATTGGCGGCCGAGTTTCAGACGCACGCGGCTGCGGAAGTGCACGGCGAGCGCGCTCAGGAGGAACAGCGCGATCAGGCCCAGCACGACAAGGCGAAGGATCAGCAGCGCGGACATGGCGGGAAGCAGCGTGGTGTTGCGGCAATTCTAGCGCGGCCGCTGGGCCAGAACCCTGAGCGAGGTCAGGCCGGGCGCGTAGGCGTGCTTCAGTGCGCGCTGCACAAACGCGATCGCCCGGCGCGCCGCGGCGCGCGGTGTGCGGCCGTTCGCCAGCTCGGCTGCCAGTGCAGCGGAAAGCGTGCAGCCGGTACCGTGCGCGTCGAACGGCAATTTGCGATTGCGAATTTCGAAGGTGCCACGCGCGTCGAGCCAGCGGTCGATGACTTCGCGTCCGCGGCCGTGGCCGCCTTTCAGCAGCACGGCCTTGGCGCCGAAATCGCGTAGCTTTTCCGAGGCGCGTTGTCCGTCGCGCGCGTTGTGGATCGCGATGCCGGTCAGGGCTTCGGCTTCCGGCAGGTTGGGCGTCAGCACGTCGGCAAGCGGAATCAGGTTTTCGATCAACACCTTTACCGCACCCTTGTCGAGCAGGCGTGCGCCGGAGGTTGCGATCATCACCGGGTCGACGATGAGCCAACGCGGCTGGCGGCGCGCGAGTTCGCATGCGACGCAACGCACCGTGCGCGCGTCACCCAGCATCCCGGTCTTGACAGCCGTGATGGCGAAGTCATCGAACACGGCATCGAGTTCGGCGCGCAGGTGTTTCGACGGCACGGGGTGCACGGCGGTGACGCCTTGGGTGTTCTGCGCGGTCAAGGCGGTGATCGCGCTGGTGCCATGCACGCCCAGCGCGGCAAAGGTTTTGAGGTCGGCCTGGATGCCCGCGCCGCCGCCGGAGTCGGAGCCGGCGATGGTGAGGCAACAACGGGAACCGGATTTTGCATACTGCGACATGTCAACCCTTCGCTGCTTCCCCCTTCGCTTGCGAAGGGGGATTGAGGGGGATGGCATTCCGCGCGAGGCGGCATCCCCCGGCGCTACGCGCTCGCGCTACGCGCGCGTTCGCTTTGCTCCACCCTTCGTTCCGAAGGGGTAATCCATTTCGCGAGCTTGGCGTCTTGGCCCGGGCTCCCGACGTTACAACGCTTCTGAAGCAAAGTCGGCCAGCCGCGACCGTTCACCGCGACGCAGCGTGACATGCGCGGCGTGCGGCCATTGCTTGAAGCGATCGACCGCGTAGGTGAGGCCCGAAGTCGTTTCGGTCAGGTACGGCGTGTCGATCTGTTCGACATTGCCAAGGCACACGATCTTGGTGCCGGGGCCGGCACGGGTGACCAGTGTCTTCATCTGCTTCGGCGTCAGGTTCTGCGCCTCGTCGATGATCAGGTAACGCGACAGGAACGTGCGCCCGCGCATGAAGTTGAGCGAGCGAATCTTGATGCGCGAGGCAAGCAAGTCATTCGTCGCCTGGCGTCCCCACGAACCGCCTTCCTCGGGGTTGGTCAGCACTTCGAGGTTGTCGGTGAGCGCGCCCATCCACGGCGTCATCTTTTCCTCTTCGGTGCCGGGCAGGAAGCCGATGTCTTCGCCGACCGAAACCGTGGCGCGGGTCATGATGATCTCGCGATAACGTTGCTGGTCCATCACCTGCGCGAGTCCCGCCGCGAGCGCCAACAAGGTCTTGCCCGTGCCGGCGGTGCCGAGCAGGGTGACGAAGTCGATATCCGGGTCCATCAACATGTTCAGCGCGAAATTCTGTTCGCGGTTGCGCGCGGCGATGCCCCACACGCTGTGCGCGCTGCCGGTGTAGTCGTGCAGCAGCGCCAGTTTGGTCTTGTCGTTCGCTTGATCGAGCACGCGCAACTCGACGCTGTTTTCGCCTGGCAGGTACAGGCACTCGTTGGGTTGCCAGGTTTCGTCGTCGCGCGGCTTCACCTCGTAGAACGTTTGTCCGCGCTCCGACCACGAGTGCAACTCCGGATGGCGATCCCAGAAGTCGGCGGGCAATTCCGCGGCGCCGGTGTACAGCAGCGAAAAATCGTCCAGCGCGCGGTCGTTTTCGTAATCCTCGGCGGCGATGCCGGAGATCGTCGCCTTGATGCGCAGGTTGATGTCTTTCGACACCAACGCCACCGCGGCATCCGGATTGTGTTCGCGCAGATCCAGGATCGCGGCAAGAATGCGGTTGTCGGCCTTGCCGGTCCCGTTACCGGTCTGCGTCTGGAAGTAAAGGCGTCCATTCGCGCCACCGCTGCGCAGCTTGATGCCGTCGGGTTGCTGCAGCGGCACGCCGTCGGCGATGCCGTGGCTGTTGTTGCGCTCGATCAGTTCGTTGAGGAAGCGGCTGGCCTGGCGTGCATTGCGTGCGACTTCCGACACGCCCTGCTTCTTTTCGTCCAGTTCCTCCAGCACCGTCATCGGGATGAAGACGTCGTGTTCCTCGAAGCGGAACAACGCGGTGGGATCGTGCAGCAAGACATTGGTGTCCAGCGCGTAGATGCGCCGGGCGGCAGGCTTCGGCATGCGGGCTCCGGAAACAGGCGAAGGATCGGGCGCGCCCGGCGGGCGCGTTGCGGCGAAAGAACGGGCGACCTTGCTCACTTGGCGGGGATCGCGTCCAGCACTGCTTGGGCGTGGCCGGGCACTTTCACGCCGCGCCATTCCTGCACGAGCTTGCCATCAGGGCCGATCAGGAAGGTGCTGCGATCGACGCCGAGGTATTCGCGGCCGTACAGTTTTTTCTTGCGGATCACGTCGAAGGCCTTGCACCAGCCCTCATCGGTGTCGGCAACGAGCGCGAAAGGCAGGCCCAGTTTTTCCTTGAAGCCGGAATGTGAGCGCGCGCTGTCGCGCGACACCCCGACGATCATGGCACCGCGGCGCTTGAATTTCGTGTACAGGTCGCGGAAATCGCCGGCTTCGCGGGTGCAGCCGGTGGTGTTGTCCTTGGGGTAGAAATACAGCACGACCCATTGGTCCTTCAGATCGGCCAGTTTCAGCGTATCGCCCGACTGGGTGGTGCCGGAGAGTTTTGGAACCTTGGTGCCGATCTTGGTCATCTGGATGAAGTCACTGGATTACGCGCGGCTCCTGCCGCGCGTCCTTCGGGCCATCGGCTGCGCCGATGTTCGCTTCGGCTTCCTGCCTCCGCAGTCCGGCCTTCGCCGGGATGACGGTTGAAGGAAGGTTGCACTTTAGAATTTCACCGGGTCCATGATCGCGTCGAGGTTCAAACCATCGCACATTTCCATGAATTCGTCACGCAACTCGGCTATGCGGGTGTCGGCCGGGATGCCGATGGTGATCTGCGCCTGAAACATGTCGGCACCGGTTTGCATCGCCTGGTAGCGCATCGAGGACATCTGCTCGATGCTGATGGAGCGGCGGTTGAAGAAGTCGATCAACTCGACCAGCACGCCCGGCTTGTCGGCCGCGACCACCTCGACCATGTACGGTAGCAGGTGGCTTTGCCGGTCACGCGACTGGGTGCGGTAACTCAGGATGTGCAGGTTGTCGCCGCGGCCGATGCGCGCCAGCGCGTTTTCAAGCTTGGCGACGGCATCCCACCCGCCCTTGGCCAGCAGCAGTACGGAAACATCGGCGCCGACGGTCGCGACGCGCGATTCCACGAGGTTGCAGCCGGCATCGGCGATCCGCCGCGACAACACCAGCAGCGGGGAATCCGTGGCGGGCGCGATCGCCTGGATCAGCAACTGGTGATCGGTGGTGGGACGCGTGGCGGCCTGGTTCAAGCGGGTGACGGTCTTGAGGTTCACGGACGGAAGAATAGTGGTGTCGGTGCACGTTTCCAATGCGGCCCTTCCCGATTGCTGCGCGCCGGGACAGATCGGCTGGGGCCTCGTACGAAGGCCATATGACACCAGAACGGCCTCAAGAGCCGCCATCCTTGGCCAAGATCTCCGTGGCACAGAGCCCCGTGGCCTGATTTTTCACGACAGCGGCTGCGAACAATCGTTTGCAGCCGCTCGGGTGCCGTATCATGCGGCGTTTGCACCGAGATGGAGTCGCGTTTGGAAATCACCGGCAGCCTGTGCGCCATCGCGACACCGTTCGACGCGGACAGCGCGCTCGATTTGACCGCATTCGGGCGGCTGATCGACTACCAGCTCGACGGCGGCACCCAGGGCATCGTCGTGGCCGGCTCCACCGGCGAAGCCCACATGCTGGACGAACACGAATACGAGCGCCTGCTGGCGTTCGCTGTGGAGCGCATCGCCCATCGCGTACCGGTGATCGCCGGCACCGGGGAAGCGGGCACCTCGAAAACCATCGCGCTGACGAGGCGCGCGCGGGCGTTGGGCGCCGACGCGGCGCTGGTGGTGACGCCCTATTACGTGCGTCCGACCCAGGACGGCTTGCGCCGTCACTTCGGCGAGGTCGCCGCGCATGGCGGCCTTCCTGTGGTGATGTACAACGTACCCTCGCGCACGGGTTGCGACATGCAGCCGGAAACGGTCGCGGCCCTGCGCGACACCGCCGGCATCATCGGCATCAAGGAGGCCGTTGCTACCCCCGGGCGCATTGCGGCAATCGCGCAACTTCAGCGGCCGGGTTTTGTCTATCTGTCCGGTGACGATGGCAGCGCGGCCGATGCAATGCTGGCCGGCGCGGGAGGCGTGGTTTCGGTGGTCAACAACCTGGTGCCGAAATTGTTCCGGACGCTTTGCGATGCCGCGCGCGGCGGCGATCGTGCGGCCGCCATGCAGTACGCCGGGCGGCTCGCGCCACTTCTGAAGGCGCTCGACTGTGCGCCCAACCCGATTCCGGTCAAGGCCGGTTTGTCCGAACTCGGCCTGTGTGGCGCGGCCTTGCGCCTGCCGTTGCTGGAACTCGCACCCGGACCCGCGCGCTCGCATCTTCGTGACACCCTGTCCTCCCTCGCTGGCACCGCCACGCCCTGATCATGCACAATGCGCCCATGAAACGAACCCTGATCCCGTTGCTTCTCATCGCGTCGGTCGCACTCGCCGGCTGCCAGACCATCAAGTCCCACAACCCGTTCCGGCACAAGGAGCCGGCCTACAAGGCCGCGCAGCAGGAGCAGCCGCTCGAAGTGCCGCCGGGCATGGATCAGCCGCCGACCACCGAAGCGTTGGCCATCCCGGAAGCCGGTAACGGCTCGCAGTCAGCCACGGCGGCGTCCCCCGAATCCGCCGGTGCGCCGCCCGCGGCACAGGCCGGTGGCGGCGTGAATGGCACCAGTCTGACCCTGCCGGATACCCCCGACAGTGTTTACCATCGTGTGGGCCTCGCGCTGGCCCGCGGCGATGCGGGTCAAGTCACGGCCCACGATGACACCGCGCACACCTACCAGGTGGCGGTGAACACCGTGGTGACGAAAAAGCCGGAAGGCGGTTTCCTGCACCGCATGTTCCACCATAGCAAGAGCGAAACCGTGCAGGGCACGGTCACCGTCAGCGTGGCGGCATCCGGTACCGGCAGCGTGGTTAGCGCGCAGGGCAACCCCGACGCCGCCGCGCGCGTGATCGCGGTGTTGCAGCAGCGCCTGCAATAAGCGGCCTGGTCGCGGTTTCGCGATCGAAGCCGCGATCGTCTGCAGTCCAGCCCGTTTCCGTTGGCTTCATTCCCCGCAGGCGGGGGGCTTGGGTTTCGCTCAACATCCGTTGAGCCGAAGGGTTACGCGCCTGCGGTGTGCAGACCAACCCGGCGTTCAAGGCCAAGCGCGTGCCCGCACGGACTCAGCCGACCACCAGACGGTCGGCTTTCATCAATTCCCACTGGCGTTCGTACTCCATGATACGGGCGACGCTGTTGACGAACGCCTCGTCGTGGCCGAAGCGCAGCAGCAGGTAAAGCCCCGTCTCCAGCCCGGACGAGATGCCGCCCGCCGTGATGACCTTGCCCTGATCGACCACGCGATGGCGGTCGATCGAACACTTCGGGGCGATCTTCGCCAGCCGGTCAATCGGAACCAGTTTCTCGGACGGGTCGCCATTCTTGCGGCTGGTCGCCTTGAGACCATCGAGGATGCCGGCGTTGCCGTAGATCCAGGAGCCGGTGCATACGCTGACACGCAACGTCCGGTCGGGAAGCGCACGCACGAAATCGAGCAGGCGGCGGTTGTGCATCTCGCGGCGCGTGCCGATTCCGCCCGGGATCAGGAACGCATCCATGTCCGGATGGTCATCGAGTCCGTAGCGCGACGTGACTTTGAGCCCGGCTGTCGCCTCGACCGTTCCGGCCGTATCGCCAACCAGGAACACGTCCAGTTCGGGATCCAGCCGCTGCGCGACGGCGAACACGCCGAACGGTGCCGTGAAGTCGATCACCTCGGCGCCGTCAAATACGTAGATGCCCAAACGCTTGCCCATGATGTTTTCCTCGCGCCGGACCGGCGCTGCCGTGACTGAAGATGCGTGGCTGCGCGCGCCGGATGCGGGCGGCCGCCAACGGGTGACATCGCGCACGTGACTCCGATGCGTGGTGGGTGACTAATGTATACTTCCATTAGTCAAGCGTCCAGCTTGCGCATCGCGAAGAGTTTGCAGCGCCAATGAAATCCCGCTTCCCGTTGCTCGATGAACCGCTCGCCCTGGACTTGGTAAACACGCGAATACGGCGTGATGGCACCGAGGTCGATCTGCTGGATTCACCAGTGGCATTGTTGGCGTGGCTGCGGGCCGAGCGTGGGCGGCTCGCGTGGTCGGGCGCCATAGACGCGGCCGACCTGGCGACCGTGCGAGCACTGCGGGACGCGATTGACCGCTTGCTGCGGGCCCGCCGCGGGCACGTCAGGCCCGCGCGTGCTGACGTTGACCGGGTGAACCACGCGCTGGCTTCGGGGCCGGCGTTGGCACAACTGGGCTGGCGTGCAACCGGCCCTGTCCTGAAGCCGCTGCCGGCGCCTGCACGCCGGTGCATGCTCCTGCGCACGCTGGCCAGTGATGCGCTCACGCTGTTGACGGGTCCTTGCGCCGATCAGGTACGTGAATGCGCGCACCCGGACTGCAGGTTGCAGTTCGTGGCACGCAACCCGCGGCGGCAATGGTGTTCCGATCAGCTGTGCGGCAACCGCGCGCGGGTCGCCAAGCACTACCGGCGCCACCACCAGGCCATTTGATGGCAGCACCGTCCTATTCGTCGCAACCGGCCGGGGAAACCGCGCCGCGCTGGATGTTGCCGGTCATCTGCAGCGCGGCGTTTCTGGTGTTCGCGCAGACTTTCATGGTCGCGCCGCTCATCCCGCGACTGGCCGACGTGTTCCACAGCCCGGTTGGCTGGATTGGCCTGGCCATTCCGGCCTACGTCGTCCCGCAGGGGCTGTCGATTCTTTTCGCGGGGCCGTTGTCGGACCGGCTGGGACGGCGCCGCGTGATCCTTGGGGCGCTGTCGGCGTTTTGTCTGGTCACGGCTGCGACGGCGACTGCCCAGCGCGTGGACACATTCATCGGCTGGCGCGTCTTGACGGGTATCGTGGCGGCCGGAATCGTACCGATCGGATTGACACGCTGATCGGCGACGTAATCCCCTACCGGCGCCGGGGGCGTGCGGTCGGCTGGCTGTTCGGTTCCATCGCGGGCGGCACAGCGGCCGGCGCCGCGGTCGGCGCGTTACTGGAGCCCGTACTCGGCTGGCGTGGCCTGTTCCTCGTGGTCGCGGGGCTGTGCGCCACGGTCGTGGCGGGAGCCATCGGGACAGCCGCGTTCCCACGTGGCACGCGCCCGGACGCTGCACCGCCTTGGTCCGCGGTGACGCGTGGCTACGTGAACCTTCTGGCGCAGGCGCGCGCACGGCGTACCTACGCATACGTGATGCTCAACGCGATCCTGCAATCCGGCGT
>JAGWZT010000376.1 GCA_018971925.1 Lysobacteraceae bacterium
CTGCTGGCGGGTCTGCGCGGCGGCAAATTCGAATATCTCGCCGCTGCCGCGTTCGGCAAGCCGCCGGTGTGGCGCGATGACTGGCAAGCCACCAACGGACTGCCACTGGCGGTGCGCATCCATCTCGATCCCGCGTGGCGCACGCGGGTGGGATTCCCGGACATGCTGATTCCGGTGCGCACGGGCGAGGGTTTCGGCGCGCAGAGCGGGGGTTCGCGATGATGCGGCGCGAACGCGGCACGGCCCTTTTGCTGGTCCTGTGGGCGACGGTATTGCTCGCGGCGCTGCTGGCGGGCGTGGCGGCGGCATCGCGCAGCCACAGCCAGGCCGCGCTCTATGGCGCCGAGTACGCGCGTGCGGAGCTCGCCGCCGAAGCCGGGCTCGCGCAAGCCATCGCCGGCCTGCGCGCGCCCGACCAGCAACACCAATGGGTGCCCGACGGGCGGCCTTATACCTTCGCGTTCGATGGTGCCAAGGTCACCGTCAAGGTGGTCGATGTGAGCGGCATGGCCGATCTCAACGCAGCGCCGGCCGGGTTGTTGCGCGGCATCTTCCAGGCCGCGGGCGTTGATGCTTTGCGCGCCGGCCAGCTGGCGGACGCGATGGTTGCATCGCGCGGCGGTGCCTCGGGCAGGGCCGTCCAGCCGTTCCGCGCGATCGACCAATTGGCGCGGCTGCCGGGCATGGATCCGGCCCTGTTCGGCAAGATCGAAAATGCCGTCACGGTGTATTCGGGCCGCAATTTCCCGGATGCGTCGTACTCCGGCGCGCTGGTACTGGCGTCGTTGCGCGGCATCAGTGTGGCGCAGGCTGAAACGTTGGTGGACGCCCGCCGCAAGGGCGCGGCGCGGCGCGGCGCGGGCAACGGCCAGGCCTTCGGTGCGGTCGCAAACGGACCGCTGGTGGCCGGATATGGTGGCGTGGTGGAACGCGTGTTCAGCGTCGCGGAAATGCCGGACGGCAACCGGGCCGGCCTGGATGTGACGCTACGCCTGGCGTTGACGGGAACCCAGGCACGCCCGTACAAAGTGCTGGACTGGCGCACCGATTCCGCCCAGGCTCCTTGAAACCCGACCAAGCCATGGCCACCGCGAGCGCACCATCCATCGAACGTATGAAGCTTGCCTGGTCGCGCTCGCCGCTGCCCGGGTTCCTGCATTGGTGGGGTGGCGAGCTGGCCGCGTTGCTGCCGGTGCGGATCCGCGCGTGGCTGCAGCGCGGCCCGGACGTGTTGCGCTTGACGATGGGCCCGGATGGGTTGCTCGTGAAACGCGCCCGCACCGGCGACGCGCTGGCCACGATTCCGGCGGGGCTTCCGCTCGAAGTCCAGCGTGCGACCTTCACGAGTGCGTGCGCGGGCATCGATCCCGATGATCGCCGCCTGGTGCTGGTGGTGGCGGGAACCTTGGTGCTGCAGCGCCGCCTGTTGATGCCGCTTGCCGCCGCGGCCGATCCGCGCAAGGTGGTCGGTTATGAACTCGACCGGCAGACACCCTTCAAACCCGACCGGCTTTATTACGACGTGCGCGTCAGCCCGGCGCCGGCGGGACAAATCGCGCTGGATTTGTACGCCGCGCCGCGGGCCGAGCTGGATCCGATGCTGGAACGCCTTGCCGCGATCGGCGTGCACCCCGATTGCGTGGACGTCCAGACCGGCACCGGCGCGCTCGCGGGCGTCGATTTGTTGCCGGCGGGCCGCCGCCCGCGCAGGCTGGACAAGCGGCGTCGCCTGAACTGGACACTCGCCGCGGGCTGCGTGTTGCTGGTGGTGCTGGTGCTGGCGCAGTGGCTGGGCAATCGCCGCGCGGCGTTGGCGAAGATGCAGGACGAGGTGGATGCGATGCGTGCGCGGGCGACCCAGTCCGAACAGTTGCGCGCGCAGTTGACGGCGGCGGTCGCCGCTTCGCAATTCCTGGTGAAGCGCAAGGCCGAGAATCCGCCGCCGCTCGCGGTGCTCGACGACCTGACCCGGCGCATGCCCGCGACGGCGTGGCTGGACGCGATGACGCTGGACGATTCCGGTGGCCTCGACATCAAGGGCGAAGCCGACAAGGCCGCGGCGCTGGTCGACACGCTGGGCGGCTCCAGGGTGTTCGGGGAACCCAAATTGCAGGGCGTGATCCAGCCTGATCCCGCCACAGGCAAGGAACGTTTCGAGCTGACCGCGCGCGTCAGGCAACAAGGCCCCGCCGATGCGCATTGACGCCCGACGCATGACGCCGATGCAATCGCGCGTGGCCGCGATCGCGCTGGCCTTGGTCGCGTTGGCGATCGCGTATTTCCTGCTGCTGCACTGGTGGTTCGTGGCGCCGCTGACGAGCGTCGACAGCCAGATGCACGACCTGCAATCGATCCACGCGAAATACGCCGCGGCGATTGCCGAGCAGCCGTTGCTGCAAAAGCGCGTCGCGGACCTGGAGCGTGGCGGTGCCACCGTCGGCGCGTTCCTCTCGGCCACCGATCCGAGCACTGCTTCGGCCGACCTGATCCAGCGCGCCACCGACGTGGTGGCGGCGCACCAACACGAAGGCGCGGGTTGCAGCATGCCTTCCAAGATGCCGATCGAACAGGACAGCGGCAACGAGCCATTTCGTCGCGTCAGCGTCAGCATCACGCTCGATTGCGGCATGCAGCCG
>JAGWZT010000377.1 GCA_018971925.1 Lysobacteraceae bacterium
GATCTGCTGGAGGCCACCGCGCGTGGGCTTGAAGAAGCTGTTCAGCGTGTCGTGCGCGTAGGAGAGCGTCAACGGCGTGTTGTGGATCGTGTAGTGCCCGATCTTGTAGATCTGGTTGAAGAACATCTGCGGCGTGTAACCGGGGATCAGGTCCAGCTTGGTCTTGTTGAGGCCGATGCCGACGTTGACGCTGTCCGTCTCGCTGATCGGAAAACTCAGGTATGTCGAGAACGAGTCGGTGTCGGACAGATACGACGCGATGTTCTGCTCGCCCTGGTTCAACTTCAGCACGCTGGCGTTATAGCCGATGCCGATACCGCTGTCGGTGAGGTAGGGGTCGAAGAACGACACCTGGTACTGCTTCAGGAACAGACTCTTCGAGAACGTCGCCGACACCGTGTTGCCGCTGCCGAGGAAGTTGTTGTTGGAAATCGACGTCGAGAGGATGATGCCCGACACCTGCGAGTAACCAACGCCGAACTGGAACTGCCCCGATGATTCCTCGGCCACCTTGACGTTGAGATCCACCTCGTCGGTCGTGCCCGGAACCTTCACGGTATCGATGTTGACGTCCTTGAAGAAGCCGAGGCGCTGCAGGCGCACCTTGGAACGGTCGATCGCGGCCTGCGAATACCACGCGCCCTCGTACTGGCGCATTTCGCGGCGCAATACCTGGTCCTGGGTGTTGGTGTTGCCCTTGAAGTTGATCCGGCGCACGTACACGCGCGGGCCCGGTTCCACGTAAAAGGTGAGGTCGACGGTATGGTTTTGTTCGTCCACCTTCGGAACCGGCGATACCTTGGCGAACGCGTAGCCGATGTTCGAAAGGACGTCGGTGATGGCGTCCGACGACAGTTCGATGCTGTGGCGGTCGAACACCTCGCCGGGCTTGATGCGCAGCACCTTGCGCAGCGCGGCCTCCGGGAGCACCAGCGTACCGAGCAGGTGGATGTCGGAAATCTTGAAGATGTCGCCTTCATGGATGCCGGCGGCGATGTAGATGTTGCGCTTGTCCGGGCTGATCGTGACCTGCGCCGAATTGATGTTGAAATCGGCGTAGCCGCGGTCGAGATAGTACGAGGACAGCTTGGTCAGGTCGCCCGAGAGTTTTTCGCGCGAATACTGATCGTTGTTGGAGTACCACGACGTCCAGTTGGGGGTGCCCGATTCCCAATCGTTGCGGATTTCGTTGTCGGTGAAGGTGTGGTTGCCGACGATGTTGATTTCCTGGATCTTGGCCGCCTTGCCCTCGTGGATCTCGATGTCGATCGCGACGCGGTTGCGGTCGAGATTGGTGACGTGCGGCTCGATCTCGACGTTGTACTTGCCGCGGTCGTTGTACTGCGAGACCAGTTGCTGCTGGACCTGGTCAAGCGTGAGCCGGTCGAAGGTCTGGCCTTCGGCGAGACCGGCCGACTTCAAGCCCTTCAGCAGCTGGTCGGATTTGATGTCCTTGTTGCCGTGCACGGTGAGGCTGGCGATCGAGGGACGCTCTTGCACCTTGACGATCAGGATCGAGCCCTGCTGTTCCAGCTCTACGTCGTTGAAGAAGCCGGTCTTGAACAACGCCTTGATGGCCTTCTGGGCAGTGGCGTCGGTCATCGTCTGGCCGGGTTCGATCGGCAGGTAGCTCAACACGGTGCCGGCGGCGATGCGCTGCAGGCCCTCGATGCGGATGTCGCTGACGGTGAAGGGCTGAAAGGCGTACGCCGCCATCGGCGCGGACAGGGCGGCGAACAGGATCAGTGCGGCGACTCGTTTCATCGTCGATTCCGGAACTCGGGAGGATGTAGCGCAAACCGTGCATCGTACAGGCGCAACCGCGCCCGGGAAAGCGAAGCAGTCAAGCGGCACCGCGACCGCGGACTCTGACATTGCGCGGGGGTATTGCGTTCACGAAAATATCCGCAGGATGTCGTTGTAGAAGGCCAGGCCCATCAGCATCACCAGCAGGGCCATGCCCATGTACTGGCCTGCCGCCATCGCGCGATCGGACAGCGGGCTGCCCTTGGCCAGCTCGATCAGGTAGTAGAGCAGGTGGCCGCCGTCCAGGATGGGAATGGGCAGCAGGTTCATGATGCCGAGGCTGAGCGAGATGATGCCGAGGAAGTACAGGAACCACGCCGGCCCCATCTCTGCCGAAGTCTGGGCGTATTGCGCGATGGATATCGGGCCGGACAGGTTGGACAGCGCGGCCGACCCCGACAGCATGTGTCCCAGCATCTTCACCGTGGTCGCGGTGAAGTCCCAGGTCTGCGCGAACGCATCCGGGATGGCGGCAAGCGGTCCGCGCCGCAGCACGGTGTCGTATTTCACGGTCCTGGGCTGGACGTAGATACCCATGGCCCAGACCTTGCTGCCATCCGGCTCGGCGGTCAGGCGCGGCTGCACACTGATGGGTACGCGTTGGCCTGCGCGATCGATCACCAGCGCAAGCTTGTGATCGGGCCTGGCGAATTTGCGGGTGGTGTCGGTCAACTGGTTCCAGTCGCTGATTGCGTTGCCGTCGACGCTCAGGATCCTGTCGCCTGCTTGCAGTCCCGCGGCTTGCGCGGCGCTGCCGGGAACGATCTTGCCGACGACGGCCGGCAACGTGTGTTGCAGCGGCGTCATCCCGATCTGGTCGAA
>JAGWZT010000378.1 GCA_018971925.1 Lysobacteraceae bacterium
TTGCCGCTCACGTGGTTGCCGCCCATCACGCCCATGCTGGCGCTGCCATGCACCTGCGGCTGGTTGTAGGTGGCATCGTCGCAGCGTTGCGTGGCGACGCGTTCGCCGGCATCGGCGGGACGTCCGCTGGTGTCGCCGTAATACACGCCCGGCGGGCTGACCGGATTGCCGTAGCGGTCGGTCGCGGAATGGGTGGCCGGATGTCCGGCGGCAGTACTCGCGGCGACGGGCATGTCGCTGGGCGGCAACTGCAGGTTCAGCGGCGGATTGCTGGTTTGCGCCGATGCCACGCCGGCCGCGAGACAGCAAGCAAACAGGGCGGCATTGCGAATCGCATTCATGGCGAAACTCCGGGGGACACCCTCTTCAAACGTGCGAGGGCAGGCTGGCGTGCACACGGATTGGATTCCACGGGACGGCGCGAGTTCCCGCGTCAGCCCGTCGTTTCGATCCGGTCCACCCGGCGCAGGCCGCGCGGCAGCAGGCCGCCGCGTTGCGCGCGGCTGCCGCCGTACTCGACGAGGTCCGCCCATTTCAGGGTCAGCTTGCGCTGGCCGGCGTACAGCGTGATTTCGCCCGAACCCTCCGCGACCACCGCGACGCCGGCCACGCGTTCTTCGCCCGATTGCAGTTTCGCCCTGGGAATCTCGATGAGCTTGTTGCCGCGGCCGCGGTCGAGTTCCGGCAGGTCGGCGACCGAGAACATCAACAAGTGGCCTTCGGTCGTCACCGCGACGATGCGATCACGCGCCGGATCGTTGACATACGCGGGCGCAAGCACGCGTGCATGGTCGTCCATGTTGATGACCTGTTTGCCGGCTTTCTTGTTGGCGAGCAGACCTTCGAAGCGCGTCAGGAATCCGTAACCGGCATCGATCGCGAGAATCAGTTTCGTGGCATTGTCGCCGATCGCGACGGCGTCGAAGCGCGCGCCCGGCGGCGGCGTGAAGCGGCCGGTCAGCGGCTCGCCGTTGCCGCGCGCGGAGGGCAGGGTGTGCGCGGACGTGGAATAACAGCGTCCGGTCGAATCGATGAAGATTACTTGCTGCGAACTCTTGCCGTGCACGCTGGCGAGATACTTGTCGCCCTCGCGGTAGGAAAGCTCCGCCGCATCGACGTCGTGGCCCTTGGCGGCACGCGCCCAGCCTTTTTCGCTGAGTACCACGGTGACTGGCTCGGAAACGACCAGCTCGCTTTCGTCCAGCGCCTGCGCCACGGCGCGTTCGACCAGCGGCGAACGGCGCGCATCGCCGTATTTTTCTGCGTCGGCCTTCAGTTCCTGCTTGATCAGGGTCTTCAGGCGCGCCTTCGAATTCAGCGTCACCTCGATCTTCGCGCGTTCCTCTTCCAGCGCGTCGCGCTCGGCGTTGAGCTTCATTTCCTCAAGCCGCGCGAGTTGCCGCAGTTTCGTTTCGAGGATGTAGTCGGCCTGTTCCTCGGACAACTTGAAGCGCTTGATCAGCGCCGGTTTCGGCTCGTCCTCATGGCGGACGATACGGATGATTTCATCCAGATTGAGGAACGCGATGCGCAGGCCTTCCAACAGGTGCAGGCGGCGTTCGACCTTTTCCAGACGATGCTGCAGGCGCTTCGTCACGGTATCGGAGCGGAAGCGCAGCCACTCTTCCAGAATCTGCTTCAGCGTCTTGACCTGCGGGCGGCCATCCAGCCCGATCATGTTGAGGTTGATGCGGAAACTCTTCTCGAGATCGGTGGTGGCGAACAGGTGCTGCATCATCGCGTCGGCGTCCACGCGATTGCTGCGCGGAATCAGCACCAGTCGCACCGGATTCTCGTGGTCGGATTCGTCGCGCAGGTCTTCCAGCATCGGCAGTTTCTTCGCGCGCATCTGCGCCGCGATCTGCTCGATGATCTTTGCAGGCGAGACCTGGTGCGGCAGCGCGGTCAGCACGATGTTGCCGCGCTCTTCGGTGTACACCGCACGGCAGCGCACCGAGCCGTTGCCGGTCGCGTACATGGCCGCGAGTTCGTTGCGCGGCGTGATGATTTCGGCGACCGTCGGAAAGTCTGGTGCCTTGATGTGTTCGCACAGGTCAGCAATGCTGGCGGAAGGCTCGTCCAGCAGATGGATGCATGCGGAGGCGACTTCGCGCAGGTTGTGCGGCGGGATGTCGGTGGCCATGCCGACCGCGATGCCGGTGGAACCGTTCAGCAGCACGTTCGGCATGCGCGCCGGCAGCCACGAAGGTTCCCTCAGCGTGCCGTCGAAGTTGGGCGCCCAGTCCACCGTGCCCATGCCAAGTTCGCCCAACAGCAACTCCGCGATCGGCGTGAGGCGCGACTCGGTGTAGCGCATCGCCGCGAAGGATTTCGGGTCGTCCGACGAGCCGAAGTTGCCTTGGCCGTCGATCATCGGATAGCGGTACGAGAACGCTTGCGCCATCAACACCATGGCTTCATACACGGAACTGTCGCCATGCGGGTGGAACTTGCCGATCACGTCGCCGACCGTGCGCGCGGATTTCTTGGGTTTCGCGGTGGCGGCGAGGCCCAGTTCGCTCATCGCGTACACGATGCGACGCTGCACGGGCTTCAAGCCGTCGCCGATGAAGGGCAGGGCGCGGTCCAGCACCACGTACATCGAGTAGTCGAGGTAGGCGCG
>JAGWZT010000379.1 GCA_018971925.1 Lysobacteraceae bacterium
TTCCCTACGCCCGCAATGCCGCACCCCATTCCGATGATCGCCGACAACGAGTGCGATTCCTGGGCGAGGCCGCTCGCAAGTTCCTTTTGCGCAGGCCGTCTCGCCTGATGAAGAACGTCGAACTGCGGGCGAGGATGCTGGTGGGTGCGCTGTCGCGCGGCCTCGTCAGTACCTGGGTACCGCCGTTGATCGTGTATCTGGATCAACTCGAGACGCTCATCAGGGAACCCGTGAAACGGCCCGCGTGCGCGGCCGATCACGCAACTCGACCGCGCACCCGGGTAACGTGACGCATGGCCATGCAGATCGGGCAGCCGCCCGGCCCGGCGGCGAAGCTCGCGATTCACTTCGGTCGCGGCGCGGCGCGGCAGGTCGATTCGATGCTGGCGCGGCAGAACCTCAGCGGGATGCCGGTGCATCGGCGTGGGATTTCGGGCGGCGCGATCGGATACCTCGGCGACGCGGGGATGCCATCGCGGGGCAACGCGTGCTTGTTCACCGGCTTGCCGATCAATGGTCCCGACGTCGCGTGCATCGTCGATGCCGAGGCCGCCGAGCGGGTCTTCCCGCAATACGACGGGGCTTTCGCGGGCGTGTTCTGGGATGCCGGCCAGGAAGTCCTGGTCGTTGTGACCGATTGCCTCGGCATGCAGCCCCTGTACCTGCACCGGACCGATGACGGGTTGACGCTGGTTTCCGAAACCAAGGCCCTGCGCGGCGAGCCGGACCTCGCGGCATGGGGCGCGTTCATTTCGATCGGCCATCCGATTGGTGCGCGCAGCCTGATGGCGGGTCTCGAACGCGTGCCGCCGGCCAGCATCCTGCGTTATGACTCGGCGCGCGACGAGCTGAAGATCCAGCGTTACTTCGAGTGGCCCTCGGCCTCGGAGAGTTGGCGCGATTACGATTTCCTTGGCGCGCTCGAGCGCGACGTCCTCGGCTACGCCGCGTATGGCGATCCCGGCACGGTGCTGTTGAGCGGGGGATTCGATTCACGGCTGCTGCTGTTCCTGCTCCGGCGGGCACGCATCCCGGTGGACGCATTGATCGTCGCGCACGACGACGAATTCGGTGATACCGATGGTCGGCTCGCAGAAAAAATTGCGCGTATCGCGGCGGCGCCATACCGCAAGGTGCATCCGCCCACCGATTTTTTTTCCTCACCGGCGTACCTAAGGTATCTTGTGGCCAGCGACGTGGGTTTCCCGAGCCTGGATCTGTTCATCGCCAAGGTAGCTTCGCAAATCGATGCACCGGCGGTCTGGGACGGTTTGGTGCCAGGCTTTGCATTCATGCCATTGCACCAGCCCGAAGGTGGCTTCGACGCCTATCTGCGGCAGGAGGTCCGTGGGCCGGACAGCGTGATCTGGAAAGCTGCGGCTAGCCTGTTCAAGCGCGAGGTCGTGGAAGTGATGCACGAAGGATTCAAGGACGATTTGTGCGCGGAAGTCGAACGTCTCCCGCAGGACATGCATGGACTCGCGCGTTTCGTGATCGAGAACCGCAGTCGTAATCGGGCGGCGATGAATCCGCTCAAGGTCTATGCAAATCTGACCCGCGCATTTACCCCCGGCCTCTCGAAGGACTTCATGATCCACGCGGCGACGATCCCATTCGACGAAAAACGAAACGCGGGGTTCTATCGCAAGCTGTTTGCGAAACTCGACCCGCGTGCACTCGCGGTGCCGTTCCTGAGCGGCGGAGACCTCGTGAAAAGCGGTCGGAACGATCGGGCGTGGCATGCCGAACGCCTGCGCGCCGGATACCACGTCTTCCGATCACGGCATCCGCGTCTGTTCGGCCACGGGCAAGATTCGCGCGCAGCACGCTCGAGCTTCCTTGGCGGGCATCTGTTCGAAGACGACGACCGGTGGCTCAATCCAGGCGCGCGTGAAAAACTTCAGTCAACCCGGAATGACAATTATCTCGTCTGGAAACTGCTGCTCCATTGGAAGGTATGGCGGTGGGTCCACGAGGGACGTCTCGATACGAACCTCGGGCCGCATTGCGTCCGCTGCATGCCGAACGCGCGTGGGGATTCGCGCTCTATTGACTAGTGTGGTGTCCCAAAAGAATCTTTGCGTCGTCATTCCGGGGCCCACGCCGGCTTGCCGGCGCGGGAACCCGGAATCCGCTTTTGTCTTGGCTGAGCATCGTACCTTCAAGTTCGCGGCAATGCGGAGCACGCCGGCGTGGATTGGACAAACCGGTATGTGCGACGAAGGCGATGATACGCGCGACACGCCGTCGCCGGGCATCGGTGTCGCGCAAGGCAGTGCAGCTTGCGATAACGGTCGATTCGATCATCTGGGCGATCCGCAAAAACAAAAGCGACCGTAACGGTCGCTTTTGTCGTTTACCCGGGAGCTGCGGTTAGCGTCTTTTCATGACGTCCGCAGCCGTCCCACGGTGTATGTAGCCGTATGGACTGACTTGGCGATTCGGCAATGTCACGATGGGCGTGACCACATCTGCACTGGCTTTCGTCGGATTCACCGGAGTCGGGCTGTTGCCGCTGACGCTTGATACTGGCGAGGCAGTGGCTCGCATCGTTGCCGGTTGGTAGCTTAGTGAAACCTGGGGCACTAACCAGTTTGCAAAATATCTTGCTGTATATCTTGC
>JAGWZT010000380.1 GCA_018971925.1 Lysobacteraceae bacterium
CGCGCCACGCTGGACAACGGCCTGCGCGTGGTGATCGTGCGCGACACGCTGGCGCCGATGGTGACCACGCAGATCACCTATCTCGCCGGCAGCTACGAAGCCCCCAAGGGCTACCCCGGCACGGCGCACGCGCTGGAACACATGCTGTTCCGCAACTCAACCGGATTGACCGGCGCACAGTTGAACGAGATGACCGGCAAGATGGGCGCGGACAACAACGCGTTCACCACCAACGATGCGACGCAATACTTCTTCGTCGCGCCGGCCCAGTACGTCGACATGCTGCTGCACATCGAGGCGATCCGCATGCGCGGCGCGCAGCTGGCCGACAAGGACTGGAGCCTCGAGAAAGGCGCGATCGAACAGGAAGTCTCGCGCGACATCTCCGATCCGGGTTACCTCGCCTTCCAGCAAGCCGAACGCACGCTGTACGCCGGCACCGGCTATGCCGAGGACGCACTGGGCTCGCGTCCGACCTTCGACGCGACCACCGGCAAGATCCTGCAGGGCTTCTACAACGACTGGTACCAGCCGAACAACGCGATTCTGGTGATCGCGGGCGACGTCGAGCCGCAGGCCACGCTGGCCAAGGTGAAGGAATTGTTCGGCTCGATCCCCAAAGGCAACGTGCCGGAACGCACGCCCGTCAAACTCGAACCGTTCAAGCCGCAGACCATCACCAAGACCACACCGGACGCGACCGGCAGCGTGCAATACATGTTCCGCGCGCCGGGCCAGCAATCGAAGGACTACGCGGCACTGCAGGTATTGATGGACGTGCTCAACAACTCGCGCAGTGCACTGTCCGATCTCGCGGCGCAAGGCAGGGTGCTGTCGGCCGACGCCAGCGTGCAGCCGTTCGTGCATGGCGGCATCGGCACCATCGAGGTGGGCTTCCCCAAGGGTGGTGATGCGAAACAGGCGCAGGGTTATCTCGATGGCGTCATCGCGGGCATAGTGAAGAACGGCGTGCCGGCCGAGCTGGTCGAGGCCGCCAAACGTCAGGAAAAGGCCCAGTTCGAATTTGCCAAGAACAGCCCGATGGAGCTCGCAGAAGCATGGTCGCAGGCCCTGGCGTGGCAAGGGTTGAACTCGCCGCAGGAAGGACTCGACCAGATCCTTGGCGTAACACCTGCGGACGTGGACCGCGTCGCGCGTGAATACCTCAAACCCGACCAGCGCATCACCGTGGTGCTGACGCCCAATCCGAACGGCAAGCGCCCGCCGAACAGCAACGGTTTCGGCGGCACCGAGTCGTTCGCCAGCAACGACAAGCTGGATGCACCGCTGCCGGAGTGGGCCACGAAGCAGCTTGCGACGCTGCAAAGGCCGCACTGGACGCTCGACCCGGTGAAGATGACGCTCGCCAACGGCATTACGCTGATCGTGCAACCAACCAACGTCAGCAAGACCGTCACCGTGGTCGGCCGCGTGGACAGCAACGAAGACCTGCAGGCACCCAAGGGTCATGAAGGTGTCGGCAAGTTGCTGGCATCGTTGTTCGACTACGGCACCACGACACTCGATCGCGCAGCCTTCCACAAGGCTCTCGACGACATCGCCGCCATCGAATCCGGCGGCAGCCGCTTCAGTCTTGCAGTGCCGGTCGGGAACTTCGACAAGGGCCTGCAGCTGCTGGCCGACAACGAACTGCATCCGGCCCTGCCGCAAACGGCGTTCAAGGTGCAACAGCAAACGCTCTCGCGCACCCTCGCCGGCGAGCTGCAGTCGCCGCAGTACAAGATGATGCGCGCGTTGATGAAGGGCTTGCTGCCTGCGGGCGATCCGGGACTGCGCGAAGCTACGCCCAGGACCATGGACGCACTGACGCTCAACGACGTGAAGGATTACTTCGCCAAGGTCTACCGTCCCGACATGACCACGCTGGTGATCGTGGGCGACGTGACCCCGCAACGGGCGAAAGCGGAAGTCGAGAAATACTTCGGTGGTTGGAAGGCGACGGGCCCGAAGCCAGACGTGGTACCGAAGCCGGTGGCAAGCAATCCAGCCAGCTACACCGTGGTGCCGAACGCCTACGCGTCGCAGGACCGGGTATTGCTGGGCCAGATGCTCGACCTCAACCTCCACAACCCGGACCGCTACGCGTTGCAACTCGGCAACGAGGTGCTGGGCGGCAACGGCTTCGCCTCACGGCTGATGGTGGACATCCGCGTCAACCACGGCTACGCCTACGGCGCGGGTTCGGGCATGCAATTCGACCGCTCGCGTTCGATCTTCTACGTGCAGTACGGCAGCGATCCCGACAAGGTCAAGCCGGTGGATGGATTGATCGTCAAGAACATCGACGCGATGCGCGCCACGCCGGTCAAGCCCGACGAGCTGACCAACGCCAAGCAGGCGCGCATCCGCTCGATTCCGCTGGGCGTGTCCAGCGTCAATTCCATTGCCCGCTCGCTGCTGGAATGGAGCATCAACGGTGAACCGCTGGACGAGCCGATGGTCGCGGCCAAACACTACCTCGAGCTCAGCGCAACCCAAGTGCAGGACACGTTCAAGAAATACGTCGATCCCGCGCACCTGGTGCAGGTGGTGCAAGGCCCGGCGCCGAAGCAGCATTGAATGTGTGGCGGTCGTGAACAAGAAGAGGCCCGGTCGCG
>JAGWZT010000381.1 GCA_018971925.1 Lysobacteraceae bacterium
GTGATCCGCGCCGCTATGATGCGCGGATGCAAGCCGACAGCACGGGAATGCCACGCGGAGGGGAGTCTTCCGATTACGTGCATCACGGCACGCCGGCCTTCCACCGGATCAACCTTGCGCTGTTCTCGGCTGGCTTCGCGACCTTTGGATTGCTGTATTGCGTGCAGCCGCTGCTGCCCGAGTTCACCCGCGACTACGGCGTCAACCAGGCGGTCAGCGCGCTGTCGTTGTCGCTGACAACCGGCGTGCTCGCCTTCGCGATGCTGTTCGCGGGCGCGGTTTCGGACGCGTGGGGACGCAAACCGATCATGGTCGGCTCGCTGCTGTCGTCGGCGCTGCTGGTGTTGATATCGGTGTGGATGCCGAACTGGAGCTCGTTCCTGATCGTGCGCGCCCTGCTCGGATTGGCGCTGAGCGGATTGCCCGCGGTCGCGATGACCTATCTTGCCGAGGAGATGGATATCGCCTCCATCGGCCTCGGCATGGGTTTGTACATCAGCGGCAACGCGATCGGCGGCATGAGCGGGCGGCTGATCGCGGGCGTGCTCACCGATTTCGTGGGCTGGCGCGCGGGCGTCGCCGTGGTCGCGGTGATCGGCATCGCGTGCGCACTGGCGTTCTGGAAGCTGCTGCCGCCGTCCCGGCATTTCATACCGCAGCGCGTGGATCGTCGCGCGCTGGCCGCACGCTTCAGCGTGATCTTCCACGACCACGGGTTGCCATGGCTGTTCGTGGAAGGTTTTCTACTGCTGGGCGCGTT
This sequence comes from Lysobacteraceae bacterium, assembly GCA_018971925.1. Classification (GTDB taxonomy): domain Bacteria; phylum Pseudomonadota; class Gammaproteobacteria; order Xanthomonadales; family Rhodanobacteraceae; genus 66-474. The sequence goes on from JAGWZT010000381.1 coordinate 761, forward strand.
CGTCACGATCTACAACTATCTCGGCTATCGATTGCTGGCGCCGCCGTACAACCTCAGCCAGGCGATCGTCGGCGCGATCTTCGCGATCTATTTGATCGGCACCTTCAGTTCGCCGTGGGTCGGGCACCTCGCGGGCAAGCTCGGAAGGCGCAAGGTGCTGTGGACGATGTTGGCGCTGATGCTGGTCGGCACCTTGCTGACTGCATTCTCACCGTTGTGGACGATCCTGCTGGGCGTGGTGGTGCTCACCTTCGGTTTCTTCGGCGGCCATTCCGTGGTCAGCAGTTGGGTGGGGCGTCGCGCCGGCGCCGCCAAGGCGCACGCGTCGTCGCTGTACCTGTTCTGCTACTACATGGGTTCCAGCATCGCGGGCGCCTGCGGCGGCCTGTTCTACGCGGCGCACGGCTGGAACGGGGTCGCGGTGTTCGTCGGCGTGATGGCGTTGCTGGGACTGCTGGTCGCGCTCGGCTTGTACCGGCTGCCGCCGCTGCCGCAAAACACCGCCACGCCGCCGACGCCGATGAGCCGTGGTGCGATGCCTTGAGTCAACGCTTGCAAGTGGCTGCGAACGGCTGCAATCCGGCGACCGGCCACGGCGTCACCTTGCCGTCGGGAAGGTGTACAGCGTCGATGCGATTGGCGTCGCCTTCGGCCACCAGCAGCGTGTCGGGGGCCAGCGTGGCCACCGCGAGTGGGCTGCCGAGCAGCGCGGCCACGGTGCCGACCTGGTGTGTTGCCAGGTCGAGTTTGCGCAGCGCGTTGTTGAAGGTGTCGGCGATGTAGAGGCTGCCCGCGTTCCACGCGATGCCCTCGGCATGTTGCAGTTGCGCGTGGTTCGCGTTGCCGTTGCGCATCCCGAAATCGAACAGGCCGTGTCCGACCAGCGTGGAGACAGTGCCGTCCGGTAGCGCAATCGCACGCACCGACGAGGATTCGGGATCCACGTCGTACAGGGTATCGCCGTACACACTCATTCCGCTCGGTTGCGCGAATTGCGCGTCGCCGCGCACGCCGTCCGCGAGTCCTTCCATGCCGGTGCCGGCCCATGGGCCGATCGTCTGATTGGCGGGATCGTAACGCCAGATCTGATGATCACCCGCCATGGAAACGTAGAGCTTCCCGCCGCTCCATGCGACATCCCACGGTGAGTTGAGCACGGCCGAGCGTGCGGAAAATTGCTCCGAGATGGCGAAGCCGCGCTGTCCGTTCCCGGCGATCGTCGCGACGGTCTGGTGGGTGAGGTCGATACGCCGGATCAACTGGTTGTCGGTATCCGCGACGTACAACGCGTCATCGTGGAACGCGAGGCCATGCGGGCGGTTGAACTGCGCGTGCGCGTAGTCGCCATCCGCGCGGCCCTCGCAACCGGTTCCAATGACGTCGACCAGTTTGCCCGAGCGATCGGACAGTACGATACGGTTGTGACCGGTGTCGGCTATCGCGACGAGCGACGGCGAGACCGCGATGCCACCGGGCGTTGCCAGCGCGCGGGTTTTCGCGGCGATCGGTTGCAGCGGCAGCCTGGGCAGTTTCGAAGCCGGCGGCGCATTCGCCAATGCGGCTTCGACAGGGTCGGCCAATTGTTCGTAGGACTGCTCGCCGATCAAGGTTTTTTCAACGTTGCCATCCGGTCCCAGCAACACCAGTGTCGGCCATGCCTGCACGCCGTAGGCGTTCCACATCTGCATGTCGGGGTCGAGCACGATCGGGTGGCGCAGGTCGTAGCGTTCGATGAACGATTCCAGCCCCTGTTTCGTTTTCGATGCGCTGAACTTGGGCGAATCGATGCCGATCACGACCAGCCGCTGATCGAAATGTTCCTCCAGTTTCTTTTCGTCCGGCAGCATGTGGAT
>JAGWZT010000382.1 GCA_018971925.1 Lysobacteraceae bacterium
GGGCTACCAGCGCCTGGCCGAGCAGATGATCGACGGACTGCCCGCCGGCAAAGCGTCTGCATCGCCCTCCCTCGCAGCGCCCGTTGCGGCTGCAAACGCGGCCGCCGTTCCTGCGCCAGCCGCTGGCACGGGGCCGTCCGCTTCGCCGGCGAGCGACGCGGGGCGCCGCTGAATCGCTGATCGCCGTCAGGCGGCGGATGGTCCTGCACCGCTAAAATTGCACGCATGACCACACCCAAACCCACCGACATCACCCTGCACAAGAAATCGCGCACGCTGGAAGTCGCGTTCGACTCCGGCGAACACTTCGTGCTGCCAGCCGAATACCTGCGCGTGTATTCGCCTTCCGCCGAGGTGCAGGGCCACGGCCCCGGGCAGCAGGTGCTGGTCGCGGGCAAGCGCGAAGTCGGGATCATGGAACTGGAGCCGGTCGGCAACTACGCCGTGTCGCTGCGCTTCACCGACGGCCACGCCACGGGCATCTACTCGTGGGAAATCCTGCGTGACTTGGGCGTCAATCAGGAAAAAAACTGGCAGTCCTACCTGGACGCGTTGGAGAAAAACGGACTTTCGCGCGACCCCGCTTCGCTGTACGGACATCCGGTGCCAATGCGGGGGCCGCGGCCGAAATAGCGGCTCTTGCAGGCCGGTTGACCCCGGACTTGATCCGGGGGAAACCCAACATGAATCGCAATGTTGGGCTTCCGTCGATGAAGCTGACGTCAGCCCAACCTACGTTGAAGGTTTCGCCAGCACTGCCCTGCGCCGCTCCAGGCTTTCCTGCGGCCAGTACTTGTCGCGGTCGTAATACTCGCGCATCACGGGCACATCGCCGGACAAGATCACCCATGGCTGCTTCGACATCGTGAAGATATGGATGTCGGGCGGAAAGCGGTCCGGATCGTCCAGGGTGCCGACACGCACGAACGCAAACAGCGGACCCGCGCCCGTATAGTGGCTCCACAGCGCGATACGGCAATGCGGGCAGCGCGCGATGTTCTGGCCCTTGCCGCTGTTCGACGGCGTCATCACCATTTCGGGTTCGCCGTGGAGCAACTCGACGCGTTCGGTTTCGATCAACGCGTTCAGCACGAACGCACTGCCGGTTTCGCGCTGGCACCAGCGGCAATGGCAGCAGTGCACGAACATCGGCGTGCGGGTGAGCCGGTAACGGATGAAGCGGCAATCGCAGCCGCCTTCGAAGGTTTCGGACATAGCTTGGTCGTTTCCACGGCTGCGATACGAACTCGAATACCCCTCCCTTCTCCCTCCGGGAGAAGGTGGCGCGAAGCGCCGGATGAGGGTTCGATTCTTGCCTGCAACAACGCGATACCGGACCCTCACCCCAGCGCTATGCGCTCGGCCTACGGCCGCCTCTCCCGGTGGGAGAGGGGCCTATTCCGCAGCAAACAACGCGTTCAGATCGTCCTCATCGAATTTCAATTTGTCGCGCGTGCCGCCGCCTTCCAGCACGGCCAGGGCGAGCTCGGCCTTGCGTGCTTTCAAATCCTCGATGCGTTCCTCGACCGTGTCGGCGCAGATCAACCGGTACACGAACACCGGTTTGTCCTGGCCGATGCGGTGCGCGCGGTCGGCGGCCTGGGTTTCCGCGGCCGGGTTCCACCACGGGTCGTAGTGGATCACGGTATCGGCGGCTGTGAGATTCAGACCCACGCCACCCGCCTTCAGCGACAACAGGAACAGCGGCACTTCGCCGTCCTGGAACTTGCGTACGGGTTCGGCGCGGTCACGCGTGTCGCCGGTCAACGTGACGTACTGCAAGTGCCGGCGATTCAACTCGCGCGCGATCAGCGCCAGCATTTCGGTGAACTGCGAAAACAGCAGCACGCGCCGGCCTTCGCTCAGAAGATCCGGCAGCATGTCCATCAGCAATTCCAGCTTGGCCGATTCGCGCACGCCGCGTGCGGATTCGAGTTTCACGAGGCGCGGATCGCAGCAGGTCTGGCGCAGTTTCAGCAGCGCATCCAGCACGATGATGCCGCTGTGCTCAAGGCCGCGCTGGCGCACCACCTCGCGCACTTCGTCGCCCAGCGACACGCGCAACGCGTCGTACAACTCGCGCTGCTTGCCGGACAGCACCACGCGCCGCGCGATTTCGGTTTTCTCGGGCAGCTCCCTCGCAACCTGCGCCTTGGTGCGGCGCAGGATGAACGGCGCTATGCGGTGATTGAGGCGCGCCTGACAATCGGCATCGGCCTGGCGTTCGATCGGAATGCGGTAGTGGCGGCGGAACGAACCTTCGTCGCCGAGCAACCCCGGCACTGCGAGATCGACCTGCGACCATAGTTCGCCCAGGTGATTTTCCAGCGGCGTGCCGGTCATGCACACGCGGCGCTTCGCGGAAATCGACAACAGTGCGCGTCGCGCCTGCGTGCGCGGATTCTTCACCTGTTGCGCCTCGTCCAGCACCACCAGCGCGAATGGTTGTTCGCGCAGCACCGCCAGGTCACGCGGCAACAACGCATAACTGGTCAGGATCGCGTCGTGCCCGGCGAGACGGTCGAAACTCTTGACGCGTTCCGGCCCGTGCAGCGTCAGCACTTTCAGCGAGGGCGCGAAGCGTTCGATTTCGGACTGCCAGTTCGGGATCA
>JAGWZT010000383.1 GCA_018971925.1 Lysobacteraceae bacterium
GCGGTGGCCCCGATCACGGCGAGGCCGAGCAGGCTTTCGAACAGCACGGCGCGCGCGCAGTTGCGCAGCACCTTGTCAGTCGAGTGTGTTCGCCCGGCGAACGGGCGCATCGGCAGCATGCGTGCGAGCCACGACGGCCGCGAGGGTGAACCGGCGAGTGCCAAAAGACGCGGCAGTTTCACGTAACGGTTGTGTGCGCCGATCGCAATCATGGCCAGCACGATTGCGAGCTTGATGTCGAGCACCATGCCGTAGGGCGTCGTCCACAGTGCGGCCACGCTGCCGAGTTGCCGGATCGCGTTGTAGATGCCGCAAGCCAGCAGCATTGCCAAAGCGAGGCCCGAAAGCGTGGAAAGCCTATGGAAAATGGCTGCCGCCTGCCGGGGGGAAGGTTCACGCATTTTCAGCAATTCGGGAAACACCGCCAACGACATGCCGAACAGGCTGCCGACCCAGGTCGCCGCCGCCAGCAGGTGTGTCCAGTCGAGCCACACCGCGAGCGTGAAGTCGCCATGATCGGCGGGGTGGCCGGTTTCGCTGCGGGTCAACGCGATGACGGACGCAGCAACCAGCATCAGCCAACCCGCGATGCGCGCATGCCGCGTGTGCTTGAGGTTCCACGTCCATGCCAGCCACAGCAGCGCCAGTGCGGGCAACCGCCACAGCCAGACGTGGCCGAAATGCGTGACCGCGAGCGCCAGCCGCATGTCCGGCCACAGCGTGCTCCACGCGCCGCCGTTCATTTGCAGCGTCCGCGAGAGCAGCGTTCCGAAGCTTGCGAACATCAGCAGCGCGACTGCGCCGCCCAGCGCGGCATGGAGCGTGCGCGCCAACGCGGCGCCCGCGTCGCGCGTCAGCACTGCGAGCCGGCACATCAGCATGCCGATGACCGCGATCAGGGTCGCGATGTCGAAGGCGCTGAGGGCGATGGGAAGCGGCGTGGCGGCGTCCTCACTTCACCGTGAACGTGAAATGGCCGGCGGTGTGATGGCCGTCGTGCGCGATCACGCTCCAGAAGACCGTGTATTCGCCGGGCGGCAGCCCCTTCGGCAGACTGGTTTCCAGCAACGCCTGGTTCGTGGCATCGACTTCGCCCCTGCCGTTACTCACCACTTTGCCGGCGGGGTTTTTCACGACGAGGGTCGAGAACACCGGTTCGATCTCGCCGTCGAACCATATTTTCACTTGTGACGGCGCAGCTTCCAGCGTGGCGCCGACATGCGGCGAGGAATTGTCGGGAAAGGCGTGCGCCCATGCAGCCGCCGGGATGGTGCACGCAAACAACAGGGCGAACGCACGCGGGAATGTGCACATGGCGTGACTTCGCGTCATCGGAACAGCGGCGCACCGAACCCGTGCGGCGCGAGGTCGTCGAGGTACACATCGAAGCCAAACATCACGCCGATCGAATTGCCGGTGCGGCGGTTGACCGGCGCAAGCAGTTCGACGCCCCATTGCACGTAGCGGCCGATCCAGATCACACCCGGTGCGACGTAGCCGGTGGTCTGGCCATGGCAGCCGCGGTCGAGGCAGGTCTGCATCGGCAGCTCGACGATCGGGATCATCTTGTCGAACGGCGCCTTGATGCCGACGTACTTCACGAAGTTCTGCAGATAGGGGATGCTGTATTGCAGCGACAACCCCCAGTTCAGCATGCGGGGTACGGAAGACGCGTCGGGCAGGTCGAGCCCGATCGAACCCGTGATCGCAAACGGCCGCAGCCACGGCGCCTGGACCTTGCCCAAACCCTGGCCGAAGTCGAATCTCGGCGACCAGGTGGAGAAATCATCGCGCACGGCGCGGCTGCCGGTGTTGGCGAAACTGCGGCTGATCGAGAACGCGCCGATCGATTCGGATGCCGCATCGCGATAGACCTGCCACACCCCACCGAGTGCGATATTGCTCCAGCCGTGCACCGCTGGCGTACCCGGTTGCGTGATGCCGATGTAATCGGTTGCGGCGATCAGGGAGAAATCCGGCGTGATGGGTTTGGTGACCGCAATGCCGAAATCGCCGTGACTGGCCCCGTCGGCGCGGATGTGGCTGAACACCAGGGGCAACTCCGCACCGATGCCCGGATCGTCGAAGGTCAGGGTCGAGGGGAACAATCGCTGTCCGGCTATGGCATGGGCGCCCGCCGGAGCCACGCCGCAAAGAAACAGGGCGACGGCCGCCGACGGCAGTCGCCAAAAATTGCGAACGAATCTCATTCGCGTAATTTAGCATACGCGAGTCTTGCGCCAAACTGACGGGTGTCAAAACACACCGATGATGCGGGGTTCCGGTTCCAGCATGACGCCGAAGCGCGCATGCACGCCCTCGCGCACGCGTTGTGCCAGCGCCCACAACTGCCCGCCGGTGGCATGGCCATGGTTGACCAGCACCAATGCGTGCCGGTTCGAAATGCCGGCGTCGCCTTCGCGCACGCCCTTGAATCCGCTGGCCTCGATCAACCACGCCGCGGAAAGTTTCGCGAGGCCGTCCGGTGCGGGCCAGCTCGGCAGCTGCGGATGTTCCGCGCGCAGTTGTTCGGCTTGCGCCGCGGGCACCAGCGGGTTCTTGAAGAAGCTGCCGGCGTTGCCGATCACCGCCGGGTCGGGCA
>JAGWZT010000022.1 GCA_018971925.1 Lysobacteraceae bacterium
GGCCACCATCCATCGGTGCGCGCCTTGGCCAGAGAGCCACTCTGGCGCTGCGGCGCGTGCCTCGTCTGGCGACCGCTGCGGATGCAACGCGGTTCGTTTGGCATGGCGTTGGCAGGCCCTGCATGCGCCGTATCGTGATCACGGGTGCCGCGTTGCTGCTGCTGGCCGGGTGCGCGACCCTGCAGAACAAGAACGTCTTGCGTGACGACACGCTGGATGGCTACGCCGCGGCATTGCGCTGGGGCGATATCCAGGGCGCCTGGAACTACGTCGATCCGGCGGTGCGCGCCGAGCATCCACTGACGCCGCAGCAGAAGGCGCTCTACAACACCGTGCGAGTCGCCGAATACACCGCGTCCGGGCCGACGGCGACGGACGCCGACACCATCCAGCAGACCGCGCAGATCAGCCTGATCGTCAAGACCAGTCAGCACGTGTACGACGTGCTCGACCACCAGACCTGGCATTGGGATGCCAAGGCCAAGCATTGGTGGCTGGAGAGCGGGTTGCCGGATATCAATCCAAATTGAGTGCGGTCATCCCTGATCGCTGCCTCTTTGAATCACAAGGCAACGCGCGGCTTGGTCGAGTGGGAGAGTCCAAAACGACCATGAAGCTACCATCCATGGCCAAGAACTCCGTGGCCTGACTTCTCACCACAGCCCCTTCGGATGCAACATTTCCGGTATTCGCAGATAATGCGCGGTCCCCTCTGGATCAAGACCCTTCGATGCACGAGTTCCTGACCCGCCTGCCGTCATTCCTCGGCCACCATATCCTGCTGGTGGCGACCTTCATCGTGATCATCCTTGCCTTGATCGGCCTGGAAGTGTCGCGCAAGTTCCGCGGTTTCCGCGAGCTGACGCCGGCGGCGCTGGTGCAGATGATCAATCGCGGCGAGCCGCTGGTGATCGATATGTCGGCGATCGCGGATTTCGAGAAGGGCCACATCGCGGGCTCGAAGCATGTCGCGCCCAGCCAGTTCGATCCCGAGAACAAGGATCTCGCCAAGGCCAAGGACCTGCAGATCGTGACGGTGTGCAAGAACGGCGCGGAATCCGGCAAGGCCGCGAAGCGATTGGTCAAGGCCGGTTTCACCAACGTCGCCACGCTGGCCGGCGGCATCAATGCGTGGAAGCAGGCGGACCTTCCCTTGGCCAAGGGTCGACGCTGACGCGCCTGTGCACTACCGGGGGCAGTGCACGCGGCAGCAGAGAGCGAGCCAGGGATGGCGAGCGGTGATAGCGGCAGGGTGGGTACTTGCCACCAGCACCAAGTGGCCAGTCCCACACCACGCGTGTCGCCAGGATCAGGCGTCTCGCAGCACGCCCAGGAACCGTGCGCCGTAGCGTTCCAGCTTGCGCGCGCCGACGCCGCTGATGGTGGCCAATGCATCGCGGTCTTTGGGCCGCCCGCGCAGCATCGCATACAGGGTGGCGTCGTGGAAGATCACGTATGCCGGCACGCCTTGTTCCTTCGCCAGCTTCGCGCGCGTATCGCGCAGCGCATTCCACAACGGTTCCTCATGCGGCGCGATGTCGAGACTACGGCGGTTGCCCGAGGCGTCGGCGCGACGGCTGGCACGGCGCTGCGCGCGATCGGGTTCCCGGCGCAGGTGGACGGTTTCGTCGCCGCGCAGGACCGGATGCGCGGCCGCGGTCAGGCGCAACCCCCCGTACCCGTCTAGGTCTGGACTGAGCAAGCCGCGGGCGACCAGTTGCCGGAACACGCCGCGCCATTGCCGCACGTCGAGTCCGGTGCCGATGCCGTGCACGGAAAGGTGGTCGTGGCGCTGCGCCTGGATGCGTTCGTTGCCCTTGCCCAACAGCACGTCGATCAGGTAGCCGACACCGAAGCGCTGGCCGGTGCGGTACACGCATGACAGCGCCTTCTGCGCGGCCTCGGTTGCATCCCAGGTGGGCGGCGGGTCGAGGCAGTTGTCGCAGTTGCCGCAGGGTTGCTCGAGCGTCTCGCCGAAGTACGCCAGCAGTTGCTGGCGGCGGCAGCGGGTGGATTCGGCAAACGCCAGCAGCGCGTCGAGCTTGCTGCGTTCCAGCCGCTTGCGCGCTTCATCGGCGTCGGACTGCTGGATGAATTGCGCGAGCGTGACCAGGTCACTCAACCCGTAGGTCATCCATGCGTCGGCGGGCAGGCCGTCGCGGCCGGCGCGCCCGGTTTCCTGGTAATAGCCTTCGAGGCTTTTCGGCAAATCCAGATGCGCGACGAAACGCACGTCCGGTTTGTCGATGCCCATGCCGAAGGCGATGGTCGCGCACATCACGATGCCGTCTTCGCGCAGGAAGCGCTGCTGGTTGGCGGCGCGCGTGGCCGCGTCGAGGCCGGCGTGATAGGGCAACGCCTCGATGCCCTGTTCGACGAGCCACGCCGCGGTCTCTTCGACCTTGCGCCGCGACAGGCAATAGACGATCCCCGATTCGCCACGGTGCCCGGTGAGGAATGCCTTCAGTTGCTGGCGCGGCTGGTCGCGCTCGGCAATGCGATAGCGGATGTTGGGTCGGTCGAAACTGGAGATGAACTGCCGGGCGTGGCCGAGCGCCAGGCGTTCAACGATCTCGCGCCGGGTCGGGGCGTCGGCGGTCGCGGTCAGCGCGATGCGCGGCACATCCGGAAAGCGTTCGTGCAGCACCGTGAGTTCGCGGTACTCGGGACGAAAATCATGGCCCCATTGCGACACGCAGTGGGCTTCGTCGATCGCGAACAGGGACACATCGGCGCGTTCGAGCAGGTCCAGGAATCGCGCGGTGAGCAAACGCTCGGGCGCCACGTAGAGAAGTTTCAGTTCGCCGCCCAGGAAACGCCGTTCGACCTCGACCTGCGCCTGTGCATCGAGACTGGAATTGAGGAACGCCGCCGCCACCCCGAACTGGTGCAACGCCTCCACCTGGTCCTGCATCAAGGCGATCAGCGGCGAGACCACGACCGCGGTGCCCTCCCGCAGCAGCGCGGGAATCTGGTAGCACAGCGACTTGCCGCCACCCGTCGGCATCAGCACGAGTGCGTCGCCGCCATGCAGCAGGTGTTCGATGATGGCCTGCTGGCGGTCGCGAAAAACGCCGTACCCGAACACGTCGCGCAGCACCGTTCGCGCCTGCGCGGCTGCATCGGGTACGGTGGGTGCTACGGCGCGAGTGGATGCGGTCATCAACAAGGCAAGGGGCAGCAAGGCAATCTGCGACCCCGGAATGCTAGCGCGCAGGGCGGGTGCAGCAAACGCACTTCCAGAAACCGTCAATCCTGCTGGCGGACCAGGTAAGTGCGCATCGCCGCATCCTCGCACAAGCCGATCGCGCGTTCGCGTGCGGCGTGCGCTTCGTCGCCGCGTCCCATCCGATCGAGCAGATGCGCGGCCAATGCCCAGTACGGCTGGTAGCCGGCCACCGCTTGTTCCGGGATTTGTTGCAGCAACGCCCAACCACTTTGTGCATCGCGTGCCCGCGCGACCGCGGCGGCGCGACCGACCCGCGCGCCGATGGTCGGCGCGATCCGCACCAGGCCCTCGTACAACAACGCGATCGATTCCCAATCGGTGTTGCCGGTGCGTGCGCGTTGCGCGTGCACCGACTGGATCGCGGCTTCGAGCTGGAAGCGGCCGAGCCGGCCCATGTGTTCCGCCTTGCGCAGCAGGCGATCGGCCTGTTCGATCATCGGCTGCGACCACTGCGTCAGGTCCTGTTCGGAGAGCGGCACGTACTCGTCGTCCGGCCCGCGCCGGGCGCCGCGGCGCGATTCGCAATACAGCATCAACGCCGACAGGCCGGGTACTTCCGGTTCGTCGGGCAGCAGACGCACCAGCAGCGCGCCAAGCTCAAGCGCTTCCGTCGCCAATCCCTTACGGCGCGGATCGGCGCCGGCGACATCGTCCCAGCCGCTGCCGTAGGCGGCATAGATGGCTTCCAGCACCGCGTCGAGGCGCTCCGGCAGCTCGTCGCCGCGCGGGATTTCGAACGCGATTCCGGCGTCGCGGATCTTGGTCTTGACGCGCGACAGCCGCTGGCCCATCGCGGACGGCTTGACCAGGAACGCCGAGGCGATCCGCGCGGCATCGAGGCCCAGCACGGTTTGCAGCATGAGCGGTGTGCGCGCCGCCGCATCGATCGCGGGATGCGCGCACACGAACAGCAGCTTCAGGCGCTCGTCGGGAAAGGCGTGTGCATCATCGCGTGTCACGGATTGCGCATCGTCCAGCGCGGCCAGAAGTTCCGGTGTTGCCTCGGCGTGCACTTTTGCGTGCCGTGCCGCGTCGATCAGCCGCCGCCGGGCCGCCGTCAGCAACCATGCCTCGGGCTTGTCCGGGACGCCGTCGCGCGGCCATGTTTCCAGCGCCGCGCGAAACGCGTCGGAGAGCGCGTCTTCCGCTGCGGCAAGGTCGTGCGAGCGCGCGGCCAGGAAGGCGAGCAGGCGCGAACGCGAATCGCGCGCCGCGCGTTCGATCGCGCGTCGCGCCGTATCTTTCATTCCTGCGGCGGGGCCAGATTGGCGCGCAACTCGAGTTTGCGGCCGGGCAACATCGGGAAACGTCGCACCCATTCCAGTGCGCTGGCACGGTCGGGTACGTCGATGATGATCAGTCCGGCGAGTTGTTCCTTGGTGTCGGCGAACGGGCCGTCCTGCACTTTCCACGCGTTGCCGGACTGGCTCAGCACGGTGGCGGTTGCGGGGGCTTCGAGGCCGGCGCCGCCGACGAACACGCCTGCATCGCTCAGGGCCTTGAGATAGGCCCCCAGTGGCGCGAACAACGCAAGGCGCTGGGCGGGATCTTCGCGTCGGGCGAAGGCCTCGGCGGTGTCGTGGATCACAATCGAGAAGTTCATGGGCCTTTCCTGTTTGATTTCGGTGGCGATGCAGGTGGATCGCGCTCGACCATGCGGAGCGCACGCGGTTCAGATGGTCCACGTCACCGGGTAATTGACGATCGGGATGAATTCCATGCCCGCGCTCTCGAAGGCTTGTCGTGCATCCACGATCATTTCCTTCAAATGGCCCATCTGCTGCGCATGCGCGTCGCTCTCCCAGATGCCGACGTGGACCGAGGAGCCCGACGGCGATAATGCGGCGAAATAGTGGGCGAGTCCCGGCAGGCGCTTGATTGCCGGAACCAGATAGACCTCGGTTTCACGATTCGCGCGAGCGACTTCGTTGAGACGGGCCGGATCGAAATTTCCGCGGGAAACGCGGACAACGGCAGTCGATGGGAGTTTGTCGCTCATGGTCGCTTCCTCCTGTGTTGGGTTTCGGTGGTGACGAACGTGCGCGCCTCGTTCGACAACGGAATCCACAGCTCGGCGGCGTCGGGGGCGAGCGTGACCCAGCCGTGTATCAGCCGGCCGCCACTTTCCATCGGTCGAGCGCGTCCGCCTTCGAGCAATTCAGCGACGCGCGCGGGTGGAAGCTTCAGCAGCAGGTGGCGCTTGCGCGTCAGCGCGGCGTAGATCTTGCCGCTGACGCGCAGCGCATTCGCGCCGAACTTCGCCGACTCGCTGGGCACCCATGCCTCGCCGTGGTGCGCGGCGACGGCGGCGAACAGGGCGATGGCGGGGTCGTGATCCATGGTCATGAGCGTGGCGAACAGGGCGATGGTCGGATCGCGGCGGATCGGTGCATTCATTGCTTGCCCGATGGAATCAGATTCGGTCGCACCTCGAACGCCTGGCCCGGCAGGCGCGGCGTGCGTGCCGCCCATTCCAGCGCCGTGTCGAGGTCGGGTACGTCGATCATGTAAAAGCCGCCAAGCTGCTCCTTGGTGTCGGCGTAGGGACCATCCTGCACCAGCCGCTTGTCGCCGTTGAAACGCAAGGTGGTGGCGGTGTCCGGGGGTTGCAGGCCGGCGCCGGCAACGTAGATGCCGGCATCGGTCAACGCCTTGATGAAGGGTTGCCATTGCGACATGTATTGCGCGCCTTCCGGGCCATGGAACCGTGACGCGGTTTCCGGGGTGTCGAAGATCAGGATCGAATACTTCATGGCGTTCTCCTTGCTGGATGGAAGCGGGCGAAAGTGCCTGCTCATCACCATGTCGCGCCAATCGCGCGCGTTTCGACATTGGGCCGTCCTCGGCACATGGACGTGCCGACGCGACAGAGACGTTAGTCTCTGACGCGGAAAACGTGGCGCGTTTTACTCGCGCCATCCTTGGCGCTCGCCCTTCGGGCCAGCTTCGCTGTTTGGGCGCGCTCCTGCACGCCACGTGCCGCGACCGTTTTCCTGCAAGCCGTGGCAGGATGCCCGGTCTTGCACATCAGATGACTTCCTCGGTGCCGGTGACCTTCGCACGCCGCATCAGCCAGGCGACGCCGCGCAGGTCGGCGAGGCCCACCCACAGGCGATCGAGCATGCCGTACTTGGACACGCCGCGGGTGCGGGGGCGGTGGCCGACGGGAATGCTGACGCTGTCGAAACCGGCACGCTTCACCAGCGCCGGCAGGTAGCGGTGCATGTGGTCGAAGTAGGGCAGGGCGAGGAAGGTTTCGCGCTCGAACAGTTTCAGGCCGCAGCCGGTGTCGGGCGTCGCATCGCGCAGCATCCGCGAACGCACGCCGTTGGCGATTTTCGACGAGATGCGCTTGTTGAAGCTGTCGCGGCGGGTGGTGCGCCATCCGGCGAAGAGTTTCACTTTCGCGGCGGCGGTCTTGCGTGCTTCGATCAACTTCGGAATGTCGGCCGGGTCGTTCTGGCCGTCGCCGTCCAGGGTGGCGATCCAGGCGCCGCGTGCCGCGCGCACGCCGTTCCTTATTGCTGTGCTCTGGCCGCTCCGCTGCAGGTGCCGCACGATGCGAAGTTGGGGATGTTTCGCGCGTTCGGCTTTCAGCACGTCGAGCGAATCGTCGGAACTGGCGTCGTCGACGTATACCACTTCGTAGTCGACGTGCCCGCGCAATGCCGCGGCGATTTCGGCGAGCAGAGGCGGGATGTTGTCGCGCTCGTTGAATACGGGCACGACCACGGACAGATCGGGCATGCGCAAGGCCTTGCCGTGGGGAAGCCCGAATTATCGCCGATGCGGCGAGCGAGTGCTTGCCAGATCACAACGCAATGCCCCAATCGGAGCGGCTGTTGTGGGAAGTCAGGCCATGGACGGCCGTGGTGATGTTGGTTGGCGAAATGAGTTCGTCGTTGAACCTGAAGGCTCGTGATGCAGCGATCAGGGATGATCGCACCAATTACCGCAGCTTTTCGAGGATGCCTTCGAGCTCGTCCGCACTGTGGTAACGGATGGTCAGCTTGCCGCGGCCACCGCGGCCATGCGCGATCTCGACGCGGGTGCCGAGGTTTTCGGAAAGCTCGCGCTCGAGCGCGGCAATGTCGGGATCGACGTCGCGTTTGCCGGATTTGCCGGATGACTTCGGCAACTGCGCCAGGCGTACCGCCTGTTCGAGCTCGCGCACCGACCAGCCTCGGTTGGCGGCCTTTTCGGCCAGCGCGATCGCGCGCGGCGCGGGCAGCGTCAACAGTGCGCGCGCGTGACCCATCTCGATGCGGCCGTCGTCCAGCAATTCGCGGATCGTCGCGGGCAGTTCCAGCAGGCGCAGCAGGTTGGCGACCGCCGCGCGCGAGCGGCCGACGGCGTCGGCGGCCTGCTGCTGGCTTAGCCTGAATTCGTCGATCAGGCGGCGCAACGCGTGCGCTTCTTCAAGCGCGGTCAGTTCCTCGCGCTGGATGTTTTCGATCAGCGCGACAGCCAGCACCGATTGCGCGGGGATGTCGCGGATCACCGCGGGAATTTCGGCGAGGCCGGCCTTCTTTGCCGCGCGCCAGCGGCGTTCGCCCGCGATCAATTCGTACTGGCCGCGCCCGACGTCGCGCACGACGATGGGTTGGATCAAACCTTGCGACTTGATCGACGCGGCCAGCTCATCCAGCGCCGCTTCGTCGAAATGGTGGCGCGGCTGGTACTGTCCCGCGCGGATCGACGCAACCGGAAGGCTGCTGAGGGTTTCGCCCGCGGCTTCCGCCGCGGCATCGGCGTCCGGGTTGCCGAGCAATACGTCGAGGTCACGGGAACCTAGGCCCCGGCGTTTGGCGGCGCTCATGCCGATACCTTCATGATGGGAGTGCGTGGCGCGTTCGGCGGCGGGCCGGACTTGGTGGGCGCGGACTCGGGCGCCGCATCGGCATTGCGGGCCGCGCCCAGGCCCAGCTTGCGGATCATTTCGCCCGCAAGCCCGAGGTAGGCAATCGCGCCGCGCGATTCGCGGTCGTACATGTTGATGGGCTTGCCGTGGCTGGGCGCTTCGGCGAGGCGCACGTTGCGCGGCACCACCGAGTGCAGCACCTTGTCGCCGAAATGTTTGGTGAGCTCGTTGGAAACATCGTTGCCGAGCGCGGTGCGCACGTCGAACATTGTGCGCAGCAGACCCTCGACTTCGAGTTGCGGGTTGAGCCGCTTGCGCACGGCCTTGACCGTGTCGAGCAAATCGGTCAGGCCTTCCAGCGCCATCGACTCGCATTGCACCGGGATCAGCACGCTGTCCGCGGCGGCCAGTGCATTCAGCGTGAGCAGGTGCAGGGAGGGCGGGCAGTCGATCAGGACGATCGCGTAGCGGTCGCCCAACTTGGCCAGTTGTTCCTTGAGGCGCTGCTCGCGGGCGATCGCGTCGGCCAGCTTGATCTCGGCCGCCGTGAGGTCGCGGTTGCCCGGCAGCAGATCGAACCCGGCTTCGGTGGGGATGATCGCGTCTTCGATCGCCGCTTCTTCCAGCAGCACCTCGCAGCCGTTCGGCTTGGTGGCGCGCTTGTCGATGCCGGCCGAGGATGTCGCGTTGCCCTGCGGATCCAGGTCCACCAGCAACACGCGGCGCTTGGTCTCCGCCAGCGCGGCAGCCAGATTCACGGCGGTGGTGGTCTTGCCTACGCCGCCCTTCTGGTTGGCGATGGCGATGATGCGCGTCATGGGTCGCAACGGGACACGGGAATCCATTAGCCTACCATTGACGGCTGGCCGGTTGCGGGGTCAGGCGCGCGCCAGCTCGACCACGCAGCGCCCACCGTCGGTGCCGGGCACCCGCAGTTCGTGGACGACGACGCGAAAACCACGGGGAACGGCGCCGAGTTCGGCGGGATCGACGCGGCCCTTCAGGGCCAGCCAGCGTCCGTTCGGCGCCAGCAGGTGGCCGGCCCAGGCCAGCATGTTTGGAAGACTCGCAAAGGCCCGCGCGGTGATGGTGTCGAAGGTGCCGATTGCGTCCTGCACCCGGGCCTGGTCCACCGTCACGTTCGAGAGCGGCAAGCTGCGGACCGCTTCGCGCAGGAAGCGCGCCTTCTTGCCGTTGCTCTCGACCAGCGTCACGGCCACGTCCGGGCGCGCGATGGCCAGCGGAATGCCAGGCAGTCCGGCGCCGCTGCCCAGGTCGGCGAGACTTTTGCCGTGCATGTACGGCAGCACTGCCAGCGAATCCAGCAGGTGCCGCGACACCATTTCCCCGGGATCGCGCACCGCGGTCAGGTTGTAGGTGCGGTTCCACTTCGCCAGCAGGTCGATGTAGACCAGCAGCTTGTGTTGCGCGCCGGCCGGCAGCGCAAGCTGCATGGCGGCGAGGCCGTCGGCAAGTTTCCGGTCAAGTTCCATATGAGTGTGTGCACCAGCGCCAAGCGAAGCGGCTGTTGTGGAAAGTCAGGCCAGGGAAGGCCGTTCTGGTCTGCGAGAACCGGAAAGCCGACCGTCGTCCACTCTATCCGGCGAAGCAGCGATCAGGGACGATCGCATGAATATGCAGCACCGCCGGCGGTCAAGCCGTCGACCAAATCGGCAGGGACTGCCGATTTGAACGCCCCCGGATCAGGTCCGGGCAGGCTCCGGCGGTCCGAAGGGTGAGCCGCATGGATGTGGCGAGTAGCGCAGCGGGGCGTTCGGTTCCCTAAAAACGGGAGCCCGCTCATGGCGGGCTCACCGTTTCTCCCTGAACCCGTTCTTGTTACGCGGCGAGGTTCAATTCCACGCGCGTCACCAGCACGCCGCGCTCGCGCAGGCTGGTGTTCAAGGTTTGCTTGATGCGCTGGTTGCGTGAGCGCAGGTCCTGCGCTTCCGCCGTGGCCGCGCGCTGCACGGCATCGCGAAGCTGCAGGCGGATCATGTCGTCGGCGCGATCGATCACAGCCTCCGCACGTTCGGGGTCGAGTACCTGCCACCACACCCGGCCGCGCAGGTTGCGGGCGTCGGTTGCGTCGTCGGCCATGCGCTCGTCCACCGCCAACGTGTAGCCCGTAATGCTGATCTTGTGGGCGATGCGCTCGATCAGCGGCACCACCAGATGGGTGCCTGCCGTGAGCGTTCCAGCCGGCTTGCCAAGCCGCCGCAGGGTATACACCTGACCTTCGGGAATGCGCTTGACACTGAGCGCGACAACCACCGCAGCGAGCGTCAGGAAAACGAGGAGGGTCAGGGCGGATATCATCGTGATTTCAGCTGCTTGCGGTTACTTCAAAGTTTTTGCCTTTGGAACATCTCACATCTGTTGAATGTGATTGTGCATTAACTGTAATTTAACTGCAACCACCTGAGCTGAAGGTGACTGCGGCTTGTACTTCGATCCGGCTGGTTGGAATGGAGCAGGATTCATGCCAGACCGGCGGCCGCGATCGGGAAGTGGCTCACACCGTGCCATTACAATGAGCGGCTGTTGGGTTGTGGACGACCGCCATGAGCTACCCCGCCATCCGCATGCGGCGCATGCGCCGCGATGCCTTTTCGCGCGCGTTGATGCGCGAAACCGTGCTGACCCCGGCCGACCTGATCCTGCCGGTGTTCGTGCAGGAAGGCGCGGGCGTGGTGCGCGACCCGGTGGCCTCGATGCCCGGCGTTTCGCGCCTGTCGATCGACGCATTGCTGGGGGTGGCCGAGGACGCGCAGCAACTCGGGGTGCCGGCGTTGGCGCTGTTCCCGCACCTGGAAGACGACAGGAAAACCGCCGATGGCCGCGAGGCGTTCAATGATGACGGTCTGGTGCAGCGCGCGGTGCGCGCACTGAAATCACATTTTCCCGAGCTTGGCGTGATTTGCGATGACGCGCTGGATCCCTTCACCACCCATGGCCAGGACGGCCTGATCGACGATTCGGGTTACATCCTGAATGATGCGACCGTCGCGGTGCTGGTGAAGCAGGCGCTGTCGCAGGCGCATGCCGGCGCGGATTTCGTCGCACCCTCGGACATGATGGACGGCCGCATCGGTGCAATCCGGCAGGGTCTGGAAGACGCGGGCCTGATCCACACCCGCATCCTGGCGTACTCGGCGAAATACGCCTCCAGCTTCTACGGCCCGTTCCGCGATGCGGTGGGGTCGGCGGCGTCGCTCGGCAAAGGTTCCAAACACACCTATCAGATGGACATCGGCAATTCCGACGAGGCACTGCGCGAAGTGCAACTCGATCTCGACGAAGGCGCCGATGCGGTGATGGTCAAACCCGGCCTGCCGTACCTCGACATCGTGCGCCGCGTGAAACGGCATTTCGGCGCGCCAACCTTCGTGTACCAGGTATCGGGCGAATACGCGATGCTGAAAGCCGCGGGCGCGAACGGCTGGATCGACGAAAAGGCCTGTGCGATGGAAGCGCTGCTGTCGATCAAGCGCGCGGGCGCCGACGCGATCCTGACCTATTACGCGCTGGACGCGGCGCGCTGGCTGAGCTCGGCAGCCTGATTGGCTCACAAATGTCGGTGCGAAGCGGCTGTTGTGAGAGGTCAGGCCACGGAGCTCTTGGCCATGGACGGCAGCTTTATGGCCGTTCCGGTTTTGATGGGGTTGGCACCTTTTCGCTTGCCGGTCATTTCAACGCAGCAGCGACCAGGGACGATCGCACACGATTTGTGCCGGCGACGGCCCGTAATAACCGCGCAGCAGCGCGGCGACACCCGGTTCGGCCTGCTCAAGCCGGCGCGGGTCGGAGAAATGCAGTTCGCTGACCACGGCGAAGTATTCACCGGGATTGGTGGCCGCGTAGGCGTCGATGGGTGTCGCTTCGCCACGGCGAATTGCGAGCGACAGGCGATCGTAGGCGCGCTGGAAAGTGTCGATCCACGCCCGCCACGACACGCCGCGCGGCAGCGGTGGCACGCCATCGGGCGGGCCGTCCAGCATGTCCAGCTTGTGCGCGATTTCATGGACGATGACGTTGGAGCCGTCCCAGGGCTGCGCCAGGTCCTGCTCCACCGCGGCCCATGACAGCACCAGCGGCCCGATCTGCCACGCTTCGCCGATCCGGATCTGGTCGCTTTCGGTGACGACGCCGGTATTGCCGTCGTGGTGGCGGTGGCGAACCTTGAACTCGCCCGGGTAGACCACCACGCCCCGCCAGCCGCGCAGTGCCCGAAAACCCAATCGCAGCACCGGCAGGCAGGCCAGCATCGCGATCAACAGGCGTTGCTTTGCATCCAGCTCCATGTCGATCGGATGGAAGCGCTTGCGCTGCAGGAACCGGGCGGCCAGCAGGCGCAAACGCTGGAGATCATCCGGGGACAATCGCCGCGCCGGCGGACAGGCGGCCAGCGCGTCGCGCCAGCGTGCTTCGTCGATGGGTGGCGGCGGCCGCCGCCACGGCAGCCAGGCGAATCCGCTCATGCGGGCTTTCCGTGATCGGGCGGCATGGTCGAAAGGCGTGAACGGCATCGATGCCATCCATGATGAATGGAAGGATTACATCGATGTAATGGAGCCATCCCGGGCGGCATACAATGCCGGTCCATGCAATCGGAACTTTCCCGGCCACTCGCCGGCAAGGACGCCGGGGTGTCCGTCCCCGGCTGGCTGCGCCTTGCGCTTGCGGACCTGCGCCGCCACCCGTGGCGAATCTTGAATCCGCTGCTGCGTCCGTTGTACCGCTGGTACGAACACGGCCTTGCCCGGCAGGTCGCCAGCGGGCCGGTGCCCGCGCACATCGGCCTGATCCTCGACGGCAACCGGCGCTTCGCGCGCGGCATGGGGCTGGAAGCGACGCTTGGCCACCAATATGGCGTGAACAAGCTGCGCGAGGTGCTGGAGTGGTGCATCGACCTCGAAGTGCGCCACGTCACCCTGTATGTCTTCAGCACCGAGAACTTCAGCCGCCCGGCCGCCGAAGTCGAATGCCTGCTCGACCTGTTCGTGCGCGAGAGCGCGCGCCTGTTGCAGGAACCGAGCTTCAAGTCGGGCCGCGTGCGCGTGAAGATCATCGGCCAGCGCGAGCGCCTTCCGGAACGCGTGGTCGCGGCGAGCGAGGCGCTGGAGCTGTCCACCGCCGGGCACGACGGCATGCTGCTCACGATCGCGCTGGCCTACGGCGGGCGCGAGGAAATCACCGATGCCGTGAAAGGGCTGCTGGCGAACGCGGCCGCGGAAGGACGCTCGCTGGAATCGGTGGCCGCCGAACTGAAGCCCGAGCAGATCGAACGCTATCTCTATACCGGCGGCGTGCCGGACCCGGATTTCATCATCCGCACCAGCGGCGAGCAACGGCTGTCGGGATTCCTGATCTGGCAGGCGGCGTACAGCGAATTTTATTTCTGCGACGTGTTGTGGCCAGCCTTCCGGCGCATCGATTTCCTGCGCGCGGTGCGCATCTACCAGCGCCGCGCCCGTCGCTACGGCCGCTGAAACCTCCGAAGAGCCGTCGCTCGTGACGGTTCTTCAGAGGTTTCGGGGTTCTACTGCGTCTATATCGGTTTGTCGGGCAGCGGGATGAATTCCCGGTTGTCGTTCGCG
>JAGWZT010000384.1 GCA_018971925.1 Lysobacteraceae bacterium
ACACGCGCGTCGATCGACGCGCGAACACGCCGTCGGCCCGCCTCAAACGCCGTAGTAATTCCGGTACCACTCCACGAATTTGTGCACGCCCTGCTCGATCGGCGTCGCCGGGTGGTAGCCGGTGTCGCGCGCCAGCTCCGTGACTTCCGCGCTGGTGTCGGGCACGTCGCCCGGTTGCAGCGGCAGCAGATTCTTTTCGGCCTTGCGGCCCAGGCAGCCCTCGAGCACTTCTATGTATCGGGAAAGCTGTTCGGGGTGGCTGTTGCCGATGTTGTAGAGGCGGTACGGCGCCGACGAGGACGCGGCGCTTGGGTGCAGGGGATCGTAGGCCGGATCGGGACCGGGCACGCGATCGAGCGTGCGGATCACGCCTTCCACGATGTCGTCGATGTAGGTGAAGTCGCGGGTGTGGTGGCCATGGTTGAACACATCGATCGGCTCGCCCGCCAGTATCTTCCGCGTGAACAGGAACAGCGCCATGTCCGGCCGGCCCCATGGTCCGTACACGGTGAAGAAGCGCAAGCCGGTAGTCGGCAGGTTGTACAGATGGCTGTAGGTGTGCGCCATCAATTCGTTGGCTTTTTTGGTCGCGGCGTACAGGCTGACCGGGTGATCCACCGGATCCCGCACCGAGAACGGCAGCTTGCGGTTGGCGCCGTAGACCGAGCTGGATGACGCGTAGACGAGATGCTCGATCTTGCCGCGCCGGCAGGCTTCCAGGATGTTGATGAAGCCGACCAGGTTGGATTCGACGTAGGCGTAAGGGTTTTCGATGGAATAGCGCACGCCGGCTTGTGCAGCGAGGTTCACCACCCGTTGCGGCCGGAAACCGTGGAAGGCTTTTTCCAGCGCCGCCCGATCCTCGATGCCCAGCTTTGCGAACCGGAAGTTCGGATGCGGCGTCAGCCGGTCCAGCCGCGCCTGCTTCAGGGTGACGTCGTAGTAATCGTTGAGGTTGTCGACGCCCAGCACCTCGTCGCCGCGCGCCAGCAGCCGCAGGCTGAGGGCGGACCCGATGAAGCCGGCGGCGCCGGTGACCAGTACGCGCATGGTGTCTCCCTACAAGCGATCGTCCACCGATTCGCGTGGCAGCACGTTCTTCACGTCGAACAACACGCAGTCGCGCTTGCCCAGCCCGCGCAGCGCCGCCGCGCCCATGTCGGTGAACTGGTGGTGCGCGACGGCCAGCACGATGGCGTCGTACGTGCCTGGCCGCAGATCGGGCGAGAGGTCCAGGCCGTACTCGTGCTTGGCCGCGGTCGCGTCGACCCACGGATCGTACACGTCGATGTCGGCATGGCAGGCGCGCAGTTCATCGATGATGTCGGTGACGCGCGTGTTGCGCAGGTCCGGGCAGTTTTCCTTGAACGTCAGGCCCAGCACCAGCACCTTCGCGCCCGCGACATTGATGCGCTTCTCCAGCATCAGGCGCACCACGCGCTCGGCCACGTGGCGGCCCATGCCATCGTTGATGCGGCGGCCGGAAAGGATCACTTCCGGGTGATAGCCGATTTCCTGCGCCTTGTGGGTGAGGTAATACGGATCGACGCCGATGCAGTGCCCTCCGACCAGACCCGGCCGGAACGGCAGGAAGTTCCACTTGGTGCCGGCCGCTTCCAGCACGTCCAGCGTGTCGATGCCCATGCGGTGGAAGATCAGTGCGAGTTCGTTGATCAGCGCGATGTTGAGGTCGCGCTGGGTGTTTTCGATCACCTTGGCGGCCTCGGCCACCCTGATGCTGGGCGCCTTGTGCGTGCCGACGCTGACCACCTTGCGATACAGCGCGTCCACGAAATCGGCGACTTCCGGCGTGGAACCCGACGTCACCTTCTTGATGGTGTCCAGGCGGTGCTGCTTGTCGCCCGGATTGATGCGTTCCGGGCTGTAGCCGGCGAAGAAATCCTCGTTGAATTTCAGTCCCGACTCGCGCTCGATGATCGGCACGCAGACCTCTTCGGTCGCGCCCGGATACACCGTGGATTCGAAGATCACCACGCTGCCGCGGCCGATCGCATGGCCGACCGTGCGGCTGGCCGCTTCCAGCGGTGCAAGATCCGGCCGCTTGGCGCGGTCGATCGGCGTGGGTACGGTCACGATGAAGACGTTGCAACCCTTGAGTGCTCCCGCGTCGTGGCTGAAACCGAGTTGCGTCGCGGTGCGCAGTTCGTCCGGAGCGACCTCCAGCGTGTGGTCGCGGTGCTGTTTCAGCTCTTCGATACGTGCCGCGTTGACGTCGAAACCCAGTGTGGGCAGTTTGCGCCCGAAACCGACCGCCAACGGCAGCCCGACGTAACCCAGCCCGATCACGGCAAGGCGTATGGCTTCGGGGCGGGGCAGCGTAGCGGCGGTGGCCATGCGGGTTCCTTCTGGGGAGGTGCGTGCCGGGCACGACGTTGAAAGCGCGTTATGCTGGCATGCGGCGCCTGAATTGCAAAGCAAGCAGGGCAATTCCAATCAAGACGATCCCGATCCATTCAGGGTTGGACGGCTGTTCGTGCAACAGGCCCCACGCGAACAGCACACCGGCGACCGGCACCGCCAGACTGGTCAATCCAGCCACGTTGGCCGACAGGCGATGTACCACCAGCGCCCA
>JAGWZT010000385.1 GCA_018971925.1 Lysobacteraceae bacterium
ATCCGTCGCACTGCGACGGATCGACAGGGGTTGTGGAAGCAAGAACTTAGAGGTCACTGTCGCGAGAGTTCCCCATCATTTCGAGGCTTCCTCGTGACCTTTGCAGCGGCGCAGCGTGAAGTGGTCCGGCACCGGGTCCGGACCGCCTTCGCACAGCGGCTGGCAGCGCAGGATACGCCATGCCGCAAGGATGCTGCCGCGCCATGGTCCGAACCGGGCGATGGCGATGCGCGCATACGTCGAGCAGCTGGGATAGAAACGGCAGCGCGCGCCGAGCAGGGGGCTCAACAGGCGCCTGTAGGCCGCTATCATGAACAGCAGGAGGCGAGTCACGTGTGGGTGCGGTCGTGGGCGGAAGGGTCGGCGGGGCCGGTTCATGAAACCGGTTGCCGGGCCGGATTGACTACGCTATAACACGCGGTCGCATCTCCACAATATCGAGTGCAGGGAACATGGCAAAACCGAAGCAGCGCGCTGCCAAGCGCAGTCCGAAGGCAGCCAAGTCCGCGGTCAAGACGGCCAAGAAGGCCAAGCCCGTGAAGAAGCCCGTCGCCAAGGCGGCGCGCAAGGCTCCGGCCAAGGCCGCGCGCAAGGTCGCGAAAGCCGCCCCGAAAAAGGCCAAGCCGGTCAAGCCGGCACGGCCCGCCAAGCCCGCGGCCAGGAAGGTCGTAAAGAAGATTCACGTGGGCAAGGCCGTCAAGCCGGCTGTTGCCAAGAAGGCCGCTCATGCCCATGAACATGCCGGCAAGCACGAGACCCGAACCCATTCGGCACCGGCCCAGCACGCGAACCATGCGCCGGCGCACGCGCCCGTGCGCAAGCCTGTGCATGTCAGACCGGTCGGCGGCGTGGCAGCGCGATTGAAGGTTGCCGGTGGCGCGGACGAGCAGACCATCACCCGCGAGGATGGCCGTTACGCGTTGCCGTCCTCGGTCAACATCGACCTGCCCAAGGGCTATCACCCGAACGGGAAAGAGGAGTACATGAGTCCGCGGCAACTGGCGTACTTCCGCCAGAAGCTGAAGGACTGGCGCGACCAGCTGGTCGAGGAATCGCGGCAAACGATGGAGAACCTGCGCGAGGAAGTGCGCGACGTGGGCGATGACGCCGAGCGCGCGACCCGGGAAACCGAGAATTCGCTGGAGCTGCGCACCCGCGATCGCTACCGCAAGCTGATTTCGAAGATCGAAAAGGCCCTGCGCAAGATCGAGGAAGGCCGCTACGGGTATTGCGAGGAGACCGACGAGGAAATCGGCCTCGAACGCCTCGAAGCGCGCCCGATCGCGACCCTTTCGCTGGACGCGCAGGAACGCCGCGAGCATCTGCAGAAGCAGATGGGCGACTGACGAGTTTCCCGCGCGGAGCGCGCGACCTACTTTCCTTTCGAGGGAAGTAGGCAAAGCGGCCCCGCTCGCATGAGCCCCTGCGCGAGCGATCGACATCCCTGTCTTTTTCCGCGCCGTCCTACGGTGCGGGTGACTTTTGTTACGGCAAAGTCACCAAAACCACTGCGCCCGGCACGACGATTTCGGCAACATCGTGTTGCCTCAATTTCCCTGCGCGTCTCGCGCCAAGCGGGCCGGCGCGGACTACTCGCCACTTCCCTGTGGCTCGCCCTTCGCTGACGCTCAGGGCCGCCTTCTGCGTTCAAATCGGCAGTCCCTGCCGATTTAGTCGCACATCCATGGCCTCAAACATGCGCGCCTTGCTCCCGCTTGGCGCACAGGAAGTGCGCCAGTCCGCCGCAGGCACGATGTCGCGCTCACTCCGCACGGGTGCTTGATCCAAGCGCGCGCCGCCTCCATTCTCATGTCATCGCCCGCATTCGCGGGCTGAAGCAATACGACCGCTGACACCAATGGCACCCACAACCAAAGAATCCCCGACCGCAACCCTTGAACTGCCCGCCCTGCCGTTGCGCGACGTGGTGGTGTATCCACACATGGTGATCCCGCTGTTCGTCGGCCGCGACAAATCGATGAAGGCGCTGGAAGCCGCAATGGAAGGCGACAGCCGTATCCTGCTGGTGGCGCAGAAGCAACCCGAGACCGACGACCCGGGCGAAGCCGATCTGCATTCGATCGGTACGATCGGCAGCGTGCTGCAATTGGTGAAGCTGCCGGACGGCACGGTCAAGGTGCTGGTGGAGGGCCAGTCGCGCGGGCAATTGCAAAGCTGCCTCGAAACCGACGGCATGCTGCGTGCACACGTGGTGCCGCTGCAGCCCGTGTTCGACCGCCCGGCCGTCGAACTGGAGACGGCCGCGCGCATGCTGGTGAGCCTGTTCGAGCAACTGGTGCGCCAAAGCCGCAAGCTTCCGCCGGAAGTGCTGACCGGACTGTCCGGTATCGACGACCTCTCGCGCCTCGCCGATTCGATCGCGGCGCATTTGTCGGTACGTCTGTCGGACAAGCAGAAGGTGCTGGACACGCTTGCGGTGGGTGCGCGCACCGAGATGCTGGTGGGCCTGGTGGAGAGCGAGCTCGACCTGCAACAGGTCGAGAAGCGCATCCGCGGGCGCATCAAGACACAGATGGAGAAGAGCCAGCGCGAGTATTACCTCAACGAGCAGATGAAGGCGATCCAGAAGGA
>JAGWZT010000386.1 GCA_018971925.1 Lysobacteraceae bacterium
CATTCGCTACGCGAATGTTCGCTCCGGCATCCTGCCTCCGCAGTCGGGCACTGCCGGCGCGCAAGATGCCGAGCGCAGTAGCTTATTCAGGGGTTCCCAAGACCGAGTTCCTGCGCAAAGAACGCCATGGCCGCCGCGGCATTGCCGACGCGCTGGCTGAAGGATGCGGTGACGCCATGGCCTTCATTCATCCGCGTCAGCAGCAGCACCGGATCCTGCGACGTGGTCGCCGCCTGCAGTGCCGCCGCGAACTTGCGCGATTGCCATGGCGCGACGCGCGGATCGTTGACGCCGGTGATCAGCAGCACCGCCGGATACGCGGTATCCGGCTTCACGTTCTGCAGCGGCGAGTACGCGCGCAGCCATTCGAAGCCGGGCTTTTTCGTCACCGTGCCGTATTCAGAAATGTTGTACTGGCCATTCGGCCACAACTCCGCGCGCAGCATGTCGTAGATGCCGACCAGCGACACCACCGCGCGGTATTCCGACGGATGCTGCGTCAGCGCGGCGCCCATCAGCAGGCCGCCGTTGGAACCGCCGAGGATGCCGAGATGCGCGGAATCGGTCCAATGCCGTTGCACCAGTGCCTGCGCCGCGGCGTGGAAGTCATCGAACACGTTCTGCTTTTTGCCCAGCATGCCGTCGGCGTGCCAGCCTTCGCCGAACTCGCCGCCGCCGCGGATGTTGGCCACCGCGTACACGCCGCCGCGTTCCAGCCATGCCAGGTTCGATCCGAGAAAGCGCGGCGCGGTGGTGATGCCGAAGCCGCCATAGCCGTACAGGATCGCCGGTCGCGCGCCGTTCGGCATCACGCCCTTCATCGCGATCACGGTCACCGGGATTTTGGTGCCGTCCTTGGAAGTCGCGTCCAGCCGATAGGTCAGGACCTTCGAGTAGTCGGCTGCAAGTTTTACTTCGAATACCGTCTTGAGCGTCCCGCGCGTCGCGTCGTACTCCGCCCAGCGGGTAGGGATCGTCCAGCCCGCGTAGGTGATCAGCGCTCGCGCGGAGTCCGCGCTGCCGGCGATGCTGCCGACGCCGATTCCGGTTTTGGGCAGCGCCACGTTGTGCACGGATTTCCCTTCGCTGGAATACTGCTGCACGCGCCAATCGGGACCGCGTACCTCGGTGATCAGGAAGCCACCCTTGATCGGCGCGATCGAATGCATCGCCCAGTCGCCCTGCTGCACCAGCAGCGACGACTTGCCGTTCGCATCCAGCGCCAGCAATTTGCCGCGCGGCGCATCCTGATACGCGATCACCAGCAGGCGATCGCCGTCCCACGCCGCGCCCTGGTTCACTTCCGACGCTGCGCGCACGTTCGCTTCGGTACCGAGCGCGAGCTTCCACGGTCCGTTGCCATGACGCAAATAGACCTCGTCCGGCGCGCCGTCGCCCGCGTGCACCAGCGCGGCAGCGTGCTGGCCATCAGCGGAGCCGAGCAACGTGTACTCGGCCACCTTCGACAAGCCCTTGCCGAATTCCAGCGTGTCGTTTTTTGCGTCGCTGCCGAGCGCGTGGTGATACAGCGCGGCGTTGAATTGCGATTGATCGACCGGCACGCCTGAAGGCAGGCGTACATAGGTGACGCCCTTGCCGTCCGCATCCCACACCAGTGCTTGCGGTGTGGTGCCGCCACCCGCGTGCGGCAGGGCGTCGGGCAGCGTCTTGCCCGTGGCGACATCGATGAAACGGATCGTGGTTTCCTCATTGCCGCCTTCGGCGGTGCCGTAGGCCACGTATTTCCCGTCGGGCGACGGCCAGTAATCCGTGATCGCGATGCTGCCGCGCGCGGCATTCGGATCGACCAGCACTCGCGCCTTGCCTTGCGGCCAGCCTTGCGCCACCAGCACCGCCTGCGCTTGCGGCGGGGTCTGGCGCATATAGAACAGCGTGCCACCCACGATTTCCGGACTCGATTGCTGGGTCGAGGTCAGCGCCAGTTCGCCAACCCGTTTGGCGATCGCCTTGGCGTCCCTGAACCCATCCATCACCTTTTCGGTGTACGCGTTCTGCGCCGTGATCCACTGCTTCACCGCGGGCGCATCGGCGTCTTCCAGCCAACGATACGGATCGGACACCGCGCTGCCGAAGAAGGTTTCGGTGACGCCGTGCTTCGCGGTCGTCGGCGGCAACGCGGGACCCTCGTGGCGGGTGTCGATCAGCGATTGGTCCAATCCGGTACCCGTTGCCGGCGCGGTCGTCTGCGCGCACGCGATGCTGGACAGCAAGCCGATACCCAAACCGGCCAGGATGCGGAACCCAGACATGGCTGCTCCGAATGGCGACGGAAGTCGGTGCAGGGTACCGCCGGCGGCCGCCCCGCGCCATGCGGCCGGAAAGCCATGCCGCCGGGACCTTTGGCGCTTGCGCGCGCGAATCGCATGTGGCTACGCTTCGTTCTTTTGTTCGGGGACACATCCATGAATCGCATCGCCGTTGCCGGCCTGGTTTGTCTTCTGGTGAGCGCGGGCGCCTTCGCCGCCGCGCCGCAGGATGCGGCGTCCGCTTCCCCCGCGGACACGGCGCAGAAGCTCACGCTCGAACAGATCATGGCAGATCCCGACTGGATCGGGCCGCCGGTGGAGG
>JAGWZT010000387.1 GCA_018971925.1 Lysobacteraceae bacterium
TCCGGACCGCTCGAAGAATGGCGAGATCGGATCGAAGTGGAGCTTCGCGAACGGCGGCAGGCTGGACGTCGCGATATTCCAGGCCAATACCCGTGACGAGATCGCGGTGTTTTCCAGTGCGGGCGGTCGCACCACGTACCAGAACGTGGGCCGCTCGCGGCGGCGCGGTGCCGAGGTCGGCCTGCATCTTCCGCTGGCGGACAAGTGGCAACTGGATACTGCGTTCACCTGGCTCGACGCGCGCTTCCTGCGGGCGTTCAAGGATTGTGCCGCAGCCACCGGTTGCGAGGTTTCCGCCGGCGCGCGCATCCCGGGCGTACCGCGGCGGTTGTTGCATGCAGGCTTGCGCTGGGGCGGCGACATTGGCTGGCACGCAGGGATGAGCATCGATGCCGCCGGCGCGGTTACCGCGGACGACGCGGGTGCGCTGATTGCGCCCGGCTACACGATTGCCGGGGTGAATGCGGGATATGTCCTGGATACGGCGCGTTACCAGATCGCGCCGTTCGCGCGCGTCGATAATCTGTTTGATCGCCGCTACATCGGTTCGGTCATCGTCGATCAGTCCAGCGGCGGCAGTTTCGAGCCGGCACCCGGTCGCAGCTTCTGGCTGGGCGTCAATGTGACCTTGCGGCGCCAGGGAACCTCAGAATAACCTGCTGCGCTCGGCAGCTTGCGCGCCGGCGGTGCTCGAACTGCGCAGGCAGGATGCCGGAGCGAACATCGGCGCAGCCGATGGCCCGAAGGGCGAGCCGCGGATGCGGCGAGTTATGCTCACGTACTGGCGTGTACCCTCCGCTTGCTGCGCTCCCGCGTCACGCAATCTGCCTTCGCTCGCGATGGTTCCCCAGAGGTTCCCGAACGTGCCGTCCCACGAATGACCGTGGAAAGTTTCTTGGAGACAGCACATTGGGCGGAGAAATCAATGCGGCGGACGCGGGGTGATGCCGTGCTTGCGGAACTTCCGGTACAGCGTGTTGCGGCTGATGCCGAGCGCTCGCGCAACGTGGCTGACGTTCCAGTCGTGTTGTTCCAGCGAGCGCACCAGCGCCTCGCGCTCGGCGCTCTGCAGGCTCACGATGGGCGCTTCGACGGTCGCGGCTTGCGCCACGTCGGCGGGTGACGCCGGCCGCGAATCTTCCGGATCGACGATTTCCTGCGGCAGGTTGGACAGCCGGATGATCCGGTCTCCGCAAAGCGCGGCAGCGGTGCGCAGAACGTTGCGCAATTGCCGGATGTTGCCGGGCCACTGGTAGCGCAGCAGGCTGTCGAATGCGTCGGCCGCGATGTCCACGGGTTCATCGTCGCCGCATTCTTCAGCGAGCAGCGCGTGCACCAGGTCGCCCTTGTCCTCGCGCTCCGCGAGCGCCGGCAACTCCAGCGTAGTGCCGGCGAGGCGGTAGTAGAGGTCCTCGCGGAATTCGTGGGCCGCGATCATCTGGCGCAGGTCGCGGTGGGTCGCGCTGATCACGTGCAGGTCGACCGGGATGGTCTGGTCGCTGCCGATCGGCGTGACTTCGCGCGCTTCGATGGCGCGCAGCAGGCGCGCCTGCAGCAGCACCGGCATGTCGCCGATTTCGTCAAGAAACAACGTGCCGCCGCTGGATTGGAGGATCTTGCCCGCGCGGCCTTCGCGCGAGGCGCCGGTGAAGGCGCCGGGACGATAACCGAACAATTCGCTCTCGATGAGGTTTTCGGGGATCGCCGCGCAATTGACGGTGACGAACGGCCGGTCGGACCAGAGGCTGCCTGCGTGCAGCGCACGCGCAAACACATCCTTGCCGGTTCCGGTTGCGCCCTGCAACAGGATCGGCACCTGCTTGGCGAACAACTGGTGACCCGAGGCGAGATTGCGGCGCATGCGCGGATCGAGGGTGACGTGGCCGTACATGGCGTCGGCCGCGGGCGGGCGCGCTGTTTTCGCATCAGCGATTGCGGGCGCCCGATGCGGAGTGTGCGGTGGCTGCACCAACGCATAGAAGCGCCGGCCTCGGGCGAGATCGCGGATAGGCCAGATCGTCGCCGCGGCGTGCGCCGCGCGCTGGCGCATGGTGTCGGCGGCGAAACGGAACAGTTCCTCGATGGGATGTCCGACCAGCGCCGCGCGCGTGCCTGCGCCCAACTGCAGCAGCGCGCTTTCGTTTACCGCGAGCACCCGACCGTCGCCATCCACGGCGACCAGTGCTTCGTGCAGCAGACCGACGAATTCAGGCCGGCTGTGGAACCGCAGGATCCACGCGCCGCAAAATTCCGCGAGAAACTGAAAGCGCGAAACCAGGCTGGCGGACATGCTGACCAGCGCGACGGTGTGGCGCTGGATTTCGCGTGTGTCGGTACTGTTGGCCGAGGATGCATCCAGCACGCCCAGCAGGTTGCCGTGCGCGTCGAGGATGGGCGCGCTGGAACAGGACAGGCGAATGTTGTAATCGCGAAAGTGTTCGCCGCGATGCACCGTGACTGCGCTGCCTTCGGCGAGACAGGTGCCGATGCCATTGGTGCCTTCGTGGCGTTCGTCCCAGCGCGCACCCAGCCACAGGCCGGTGCGCTGGAACTCGCGCTTCAGGGTCGGGTCGAGAATGCTGCTGAG
>JAGWZT010000388.1 GCA_018971925.1 Lysobacteraceae bacterium
CTCAAGCTGAGACCTTACGAAGACGCCGAAGCGCGAGTGATCGCGATCCGGCCGGGCCAGGGCCGGCTGGAAGGGAAGATGGGGTCGATCGAGGTACGTACGCAGGACGGACGCCGGTTCTCTATCGGTTCGGGATTTTCCGATGAAGACCGTGCCGACCCGCCGCCGGTCGGATCGTGGGTGACTTATCGGTTCAATGGGCTGACGGCCAGTGGATTGCCGCGCTTCGCACGCTTCATGCGCAGGCGTCCGGATGGACCGCCGCCCGAGCCGGTTGTCCCCCAACACGTGGCGCATCCGGGCCAACGGTGAACCCGGGGCCGCGGGTGCGTGGTCGTGCAAGAAGTTTCGACGGTTCGAAAATCGCGTCAGGACGATCGCGGGTTGTCCGCGCACGGTTCTGTTTTCGTGCGCGACGACACTTCGCCGCGCAATTCTTGTGCGTGAATCGGAACCTGATCCATGCGCGCAACGGTGGAGACCCGCTTTCCATTTCGTGCCGGAGGCACTCCCGGTTTCGGAACCGTGCCGGTTGCTCATCCGCCGCGCGCGCGCACCCACTGCACGATGCCGGAAGCGTTCATGGCACCGGCCTGGCGTGCGACTTCGCGGCCGCCGCGGAACAGCGCGAGCGTGGGAATGCTGCGGATGTCGTAGCCCGCGCCCAGATTCTGCTCGGCTTCGGTGTCCACCTTGAGCAGGCGCGCATGTGGTTCCAGTTGCGCCGCCGCCTGCGCGTAATGCGGCGCCATCATCTTGCATGGGCCGCACCACGGCGCCCAGAAGTCCACCAGTACCGGGATGCCGTTGCGGGTCAGATGTTTCCGGAACGCGGCTTCATTCACTTCCACCGGCTTGCCGTCGAACAATGGCCGATGGCACCGACCGCAATTCGGCGATGCGCCAACGCGTTCGGCGGCGACACGGTTCACCGCTTCGCAATGGGGGCAGACGATGTGCAGTGCGTCACTCATGGAATTGCCTTGCCGCCGCTGCCGGCGGGCGGGTTGCGGATGACCGTCCCGGAATGATAGTTCGCCGCGGTGCTGACCCGCAGAAGCCAGGCGAATGTGGCGCCGGTGCAAGGCGCCAGTTTTTGCGCAGTGGACACGCTTCGCGGTTCAAACCACACTTCGCGGCATCCCATGTCAAAGGAATCCAACCGTGATCCATCTGCCCGTACTGGTCGTGTTGTTGAACGTGTTGGTGCTGTTCGCGTCCGGACTCGTCGTCGCGCGTGCGAGAGATCGCCATGGCATCAAGGCACCCGCCACGACCGGGCATCCGGACTTCGAGCGCGCGTTCCGCGTGCAGATGAACACGCTGGAGCACACCGTTGTATTCCTTCCGACACTGTGGCTGGCGGCAACGTGGGGCAACCCGGCGTGGGCCGGCATTCTTGGACTGGTGTGGATCGCGGCGCGCGTGTGGTACATCCCGACGTACCTGCGCGATGCCGGGGCGCGCCACAACCCCTTCATGCTGTCGATGATTGCCTGGGGGTTGCTGCTGTTGTTGGCGATCTGGGGCGTGGTGCGCCTGTTCGTGCTGTGATCGCGCGGGTGTGAAATGGATCAGCTGCCAGCCGTCTTCGCGGCAATCTCACGCAGCGCGCTTTCGAAAACCTCCGGCGGCTGCCCGCCAGAAATCAGGTACTGGCCATTGACGATCGCGGCGGGTACGGAATGGATGCCAGCCTGCTGCCAGCGGCGTTCCTGCGCGTGCACCTCGTCGGCGTATTGATCGCTTTCCAGCACGCGGCGTGCTTCGTTGGCGTCCAGA
Source organism: Lysobacteraceae bacterium (assembly GCA_018971925.1). Taxonomy (GTDB): domain Bacteria; phylum Pseudomonadota; class Gammaproteobacteria; order Xanthomonadales; family Rhodanobacteraceae; genus 66-474. The sequence continues at coordinate 1,783 of JAGWZT010000388.1, forward strand.
CCGGCATCGCCCGCGATACGCGCGAGCACGTCGCGATCGGCGACGTTTTGGTTGTCGGTGAAGTAGGCGCGAAACAGGCCCTGCTTGAGTGCGACGGCTTTGCCGGGGCCCTGCAGTCCAGCCCAGTGCAGCAGCCGGTGTGCGTCGAAAGTATTCCAGACGCGACTGCCGCGTTGCATGTTGTAGGTGAAGCCAACCGCGGCGGCGCGCTCGCGGAGCACCTTGCGGTTGGCTTCCGATTGCGCCTCGCTGATGCCGTATTTGTGCATGATGTGGTCGACGGCGTCCTCGCCCTCGAACGGCATGTCCGGACTCAACTCGAACGGTTGCAGGTGGATCTCGGCCGCGACGCTGCCGTCCAGCTTTGACAGCGCCTGGCGCAGGCTGGCGAGCCCGACCGCGCACCACGGGCAGGCGACATCGGAAACGAAATCGATGCGGAGTGGCGCAGGGTTGCTCATGGGTTGGAACCGGTGTGGATATCACACCGATGTGGAGGCTTTCCGGCGCATGTCAATTGCCGGGCCGTTGTACAGTGCAACGTCTGTATCGGAGCGATGGCATGGCGAACGAAACTGCGGCGGCAACCGTGTTTTACCCGATCGGCACACCCGGGCAGCCGTGGGGCCATGCCGAAAAAGCCGAGTGGCTTGCGCGCCAGCGCAAACAACGCAGCTACGCAGATGAGGTTTTGAGCGCGATCGACCGTCTGCGTCCGAACTTCGATGTCACGCGATACGGCAAGCTCGACTATCCGCCGGACTGTTACCCGCTGTTCGCACTGAAAAACCGCGAATGGAACG
>JAGWZT010000389.1 GCA_018971925.1 Lysobacteraceae bacterium
GCCGCGCTGCGCGACAATGCACGGATGATCGACCACGTTCGCTATCCGCTGCTTGCGCAGATCGGGTCACCGGCAGATTTGAAGCGCGTCCCGGAAGCCGAACTTCCGCGCGTCGCCGACGAACTGCGCGCTTACCTGATCGAATCGGTCGCCAGTGTCGGCGGCCATTTCGGCGCGGGACTCGGCGTGGTCGAACTGACCGTCGCGCTGCACTATCTGTACGATGCGCCGCGCGACCGCATCGTGTGGGACGTCGGCCATCAGGGCTATCCGCACAAGATCCTCACCGGCCGTCGCGACGCAATCACGACGATCAAGAAGAAGGGCGGCCTTGCGCCGTTCCTGCGCCGTGCCGAAAGCGAGTACGACACCTTCGGCGTCGGTCATGCATCCACATCGATTTCGGCCGCGCTGGGCATGGCGATCGCGCTGCGGCGTCGCGGCGATCCCCGCAAGGTGGTCGCGGTGATCGGCGACGGCGCGATCACCGGCGGCATGGCTTACGAAGCGCTGAACCACGCCGGCGGCGCGCAGCCCGACATGCTGGTGGTGTTGAACGACAACGGCATGTCGATCAGCGAAAACGTGGGCGGACTCGATCGGACCCTGGCGCGCCTGCGCGCGGGTGAAGCCGGTGAATCGGGGCCGCATCCGGAAGCGCTGTTCGAGGAATTGGGCTTCGCCTATTCCGGGCCGGTCGATGGCCACGATCTTCCGAAGCTGATTTCGGCCTTGCGCCAGGTGAAGGACCGGTGCGGCCCGCAACTGCTGCACGTCGTCACCACCAAGGGCAAGGGTTACGCGCCGGCGGAACGCGCGCAGATCGAGTACCACGCTGTCGGCAGGTTCGATCCCGCGCGCGGCGTTACGCATGCCCCGGGCAAAGCGCCAACCTACAGCGACGTGTTCGGCGACTGGCTGTGTGACATGGCGGCCGCCGACGAGCGCCTGGTTGCGATCACGCCGGCGATGCGCGAAGGCTCCGGCATGGTGCGCTTTTCGCAGGAATACCCTGACCGATGTTTCGACGTCGCGATCGCCGAACAACACGCCGTCACGCTGGCCGCCGGGCTCGCCTGCGAGGGCATGAAGCCGGTCGTCGCGATCTACTCGACTTTCCTGCAGCGCGCGTACGACCAGTTGATCCACGACGTGGCGCTGCAAAACCTCGATGTCACCTTCGCGATCGATCGCGCCGGCGTGGTCGGCCCCGATGGCCCCACCCACGCGGGCAGTTTCGACCTCGCTTATCTGCGCTGCGTCCCCAACATGGTGGTGATGGCGCCCGCCGACGAAGACGAATGCCGGCGGTTGCTGACGGCAGGTTTTCGCCATGACGGGCCTGCCGCGATCCGTTACCCGCGCGGCGCCGGCCCCGGCGTCGACGTTGATCCGTCATTGACGACGGCACCTATCGGAAAGGCGGAATTCCGGCGCAATGGGCGGGCCATCGCCCTGCTGGCCTTCGGCTGCACGCTCGCGCCTGCCGAAACCGTCGCCGCGGAACTCGACGCCACCGTCGTCAACATGCGTTTCGTCAAACCCCTGGACGAGGTACTCGTGCTGGAGCTCGCGCGGACCCACGATGCACTCGTCACGCTGGAAGACAACGTGATCGCAGGGGGCGCGGGGTCGGCCGTGGCCGAGTTGCTGGCAGTGAATGGCGTCGAGGCTCCCATGCTGCAACTCGGATTGCCGGACGTATTCCTCGAGCATGCGACGCGCGAACAATTGCTCGCGGAAGCCGGGCTGGACGCGGACGGCATCCGGCGCGCAGTGCTCGCACGGTTTCCGCAATATGCAAAAGCAGTGCAGCGCGCGATCTGAATTGATCCCCGCAAGCAATAAAAAACCCCCGTCTTCCGACGGGGGTTTTCGTTTGAAGCCCCTGGCAGTGTCCTACTCTTGCATGGCGAATGCCAAACTACCATCGGCGCTGGTGCGTTTCACTTCCGAGTTCGGGATGGGATCGGGTGGGACCACACCGCTATGGCCGCCAGGGAATCGGTGCGATGCGCGCAATTGTGCGCGTCATCAGCATGGGGTCGGGATGTGACGAGTGTTGACTCGTTGAGCCAAGATGTTTCGTTGAGGTGTGCATTCCGCTTCGCGGATGCACGTAAACAAACGTCTTGGGGTTATATGGTCAAGCCGCACGGATCATTAGTACGCGTTAGCTCAATGCATTGCTGCACTTCCACACCGCGCCTATCAACCTCGTGGTCTTCGAGGGTCCTTCAGGGGGCTCGAAGCCCCGGGAGATCTCATCTTGGTGCGCGCTTCCCGCTTAGATGCTTTCAGCGGTTATCGCTTCCGTACGTAGCTACCGGGCAATGCCTCTGGCGAGACAACCCGAACACCAGCGGTACGTCCACTCCGGTCCTCTCGTACTAGGAGCAGCCCACCTCAAATCTCCAACGCCCATGGCAGATAGGGACCGAACTGTCTCACGACGTTCTGAACCCAGCTCGCGTACCACTTTAAATGGCGAACAGCCATACCCTTGGGACCGGCTACAGCCCCAGGATGTGATGAGCCGACATCGAGGTGCCAAACACCGCCGTCG
>JAGWZT010000390.1 GCA_018971925.1 Lysobacteraceae bacterium
GTGTAATCGCGCGCGGCCGGTTCGGGCAGGCCCTGCGGCAGATAGCACAACGCCTGGTGCGCGTAATCGAACGGGCTTCCGAGATCCAGCGTCACGGGATCGACCAGTCCCATCTGGTGCGTGAAATGGTCGAAGTGGCCCGCCACCGCCAGCGTCGCCGACGTATGAATCCATGCAGCGTCCGTCGCATTGCGCAGCGTCTGCAACTGCGGCGCAAGATCAAGCGGCGTCGCGCTCAGCTCGAAACCGTGGTCGGACAGCTCATACCAACGCACCTCGTCCTCGCCGTCGCGGCCGGCGATGCGCTGCAGGCGCTGATCCAGCACCAGGCAACGCGCATGCACGCTGGCGAGTCCCTTGGAACGCTCGGCCTGTCCCATCAGCACGCCGGCAAGGTCGGTCAGCGCGTCGCCCAGATTCTCCAGTGCTTCGGCGGCGCCGGCGTCGGCTTCCAGTTGCGCGAACGCGCCGCGTTTCGGCAGCGTGTCGAACGCAAGCCGGGCCTTGCGCAGCGATTCGTTCACGCCATCCAGTGCCGGCTGCAGCAACGCCAATGCGCCCGGCTGCCCCGCGCATTCGGCCAGCGCGTCGGCGGCAAGTTCCTTCACCTGGCGCGCGCTGACGCCGACCGAGAAATATTGCCCCGCGAGTTCGGGCAGCTGATGTGCCTCGTCGAGGACATACGCCTCGGCTTCCGGCAGGATCGCGCCGAAGCCTTCGCGCTTCAGCGCAAGGTCCGACAACAACAGGTGATGGTTCACCACCACGAGGTCCGCTTCCTGCGCGCGACGGCGTGCCTTGAACACGAAACAGTCGTCATAAAACGGGCACTCGGTGCCGAGACAATTCTCGGCGGTCGAAGTGACGCGCGGCCACAGCGGCGAGCCTTCCGGCACTTCGGCCAGTTCCGCACGATCGCCGCCGCGCGTGCGTGCGCCCCATGCGCGCACCTTCTGCAAATCGTCCACCTGCGTGCGCGATTTGAACTGACCCGACTCGATCGTTTGCTGCAGGCGATACCTGCACAGGTAATTGGCACGGCCCTTCAGCAATGCGACATCGGCCTTCGCGCCGAGGATCCCGAGCACCCGCGGCAAGTCGCGGTGAAACAACTGGTCCTGCAGGTTGCGCGTACCTGTCGAGATGATCACCCGCTTGCCGGAAAGCAACGCCGGGACCAGATACGCGAACGTCTTGCCGGTGCCGGTACCGGCCTCGACCACCAGCGCATCGTGGCCGTCGATCGCGTCCGCGACCGCATCGGCCATTCGCTGCTGCGTTGCACGCGGCGCGAAATTCGGCACCTCGCGCGCAAACGGGCCATTCGCGCCAAGCAGCGCGGAAGCCGCGGGGTCATCGATTGCCTTCATCATCCGGCAAGTATTGCGGAGCGTTGCCTCGCGCGGAACCGCGGGCCTTCAGCCGCAAAGGATTCCATCCGTGCACAGGTGTGACAGGGGCCCCACTCCAACCGCCGATACCGGCGGTAGCGTACCATCTCGATCGCACAGCCGGCCCGCAAGCCCGGCTGCGCAGCATAAAAATCAGGGGCCCGGATGCGTGCATGGTGCAGGCATGGTGACCCCGCGAGCCGTCTGGATGGATCTTCGCTGCGTCTCGCAGCAGTGTGGCCTCTGCCCGGATGCCAAGCCGCATTGCGACGTTCTGCGGATCACACGGCTCGAGGAAATCCATGGCGCCGTCGCGGCACACCGGCCGCAATTTTTCTGCATCGAATACGACTACCCCGACCAGGGACGTTTGCGGGCGGTGGCGCTGGTGCGGCGCGAGTTCCCGGCGCTGCCCGTGTTGATGTTCACCGAATACCACTCCGAGGCGCTCGCGGTCTGGGCGTTTCGCTCTCGGGTCTGGGACTACAGGGTGAAGCCGGTCACGGCCGGGACCCTCGCGCGCCTGATCGAAACCTTGGCGCACGCGGCCGAATCCATGTCACGCAACGAATGGCAGATCGACCTGTTTCCACCCGACTTGCTCGCCCCTGCCGGGCATCTGCGCAGGCCGTTGATCGCGGCGCGCCAGACCGCGGCAGCCGTCGCGTGGATCAGTGAGCACTACGGGGAGCCAGTCAGGATAGAGATGGTGGCCGGGCTCTGCCATCTGTCCGATTCGGAATTCAGTCGCGCCTTTCATCGCGAGCACGGGCTGTCGTTCCGCCGCTTCCTGCTGCAATACCGCATCACCAAAGCGCGCGACTTCCTAGCCGAACCCGACGCCTCGGTCTCGCAGGTCGCGTACGCGGTCGGGTTCAACGACCTGTCGCATTTCGGACGCATGTTCCGACGTTTCGTCGGCGTGCCCGCGACTCAGTACCAGCGGCATTTCCAGCCGCGCACACAACCCTCGTAGCCGATACCGCCCGTCGCACCCGGCGCAGAATCGTCCCATTCGAGCGCAGCTTGGTTCTAACCAAACGGCCTTTCCGTGCCGCATGCTCCCCCTCCCCACCGCTGCGTACCGAGCGGTGCGCGATGAGGGAGGCGGCCCATGGCCAGGATCACCGGCGAGCTCGATCTGAGCCAGATTCCGGACGAGCAATACAAG
>JAGWZT010000391.1 GCA_018971925.1 Lysobacteraceae bacterium
ATTGGCCGAGTTCACCGCGACGCCGGCCGCATCCAGCCGCAGCGATTCGATGTTCGGCACCCGTCCGATCGCGGAGATGACGCAGTCGTAGGGACCATGCGGGGCATGGTCCGTGCAATCCAGCCACAGCGCATCGCGGTCGCGTCGCACGCCCCGCACCGCACAGCTTTCATGATGCACGATGCCTTCCGCCCGCATCAACGTGCCCAGCGCGCGACCCAGGTCCGCATCGAAATGCGTCAGCAACCCGCTGCGTGTAATCAATTCCACCTTGGACCCCAGCGCCTGCAGCACACCGGCCAGTTCCACCCCGATGTAGCCGCCGCCGATGATGCCGACGCGCGCGGGACGCCGCGCCAGCCTGAAGAATCCATCCGAATCGATCGCGAGATCGCCACCAGGCAGTTCCAGCCCGCGCGGACGCGACCCCGTCGCGATCACGACGTGCGGCGCGCGGTAGTCCGCGTCGTCGGCGCGCAGCGTGTGCGCGTCGATGAAATGCGCTGGCGCAGCCACGTGGTTGATGCCGAGTTCGCGCAGGCGGTTCACGTACGACGTTCGCGCACGCAGTACGTACGCTTCGCGGTGCCTGACGAACGTGGCCCAATCCAGCGCGCCGGGTTGCACGTCGAAACCCACCGCCCGTGCCATCCGCTGCGCCTCGGCCAGTTCCGCCGCCAGCCACATCGCCTTCTTCGGCACGCAGCCGCGGTTGACGCACGTGCCACCCAGTTCGCGCGGCTCGAACACCGTCACCTTCGCGCCGTGCCGCGACGCGCGGATCGCCGTCGCCAAGCCCGCCGAGCCGCCGCCGATCACCAGCAAGTCCGATTGGATACCCATACCCATCCCGCTTATTCGAATGCCGTCCAGGACATCGGGGCCATCCTGCACGGGATCAATCATCGCCGGGCGGCCGAGGCGCACAACCGGCTGTCGCCGTCACGCAAACCGGTCGGCTACGTGCCCAATGATGCCGTTCGTCGTCGAGGCCATGTGCGCCCATCCTGCCCACGCCCATCAGGCGTGATCGCGGCCAGTCCGGCCAGCGTGGACAACAGCGCGTGCCAGGAAGAGAAATCGAGGTTGCGCATGTGCGAATCCGGCAACGGAACGGTGAAACAACGGGGGTTACAGTACGCGATCGTACGACTGGCGCGGCCCCCGGGCCCGGCGTTGCCAGCCCATCCCGGAACCCTTATTATAACGATTGTTATAACACAGAGTCCGAGGCCGCCATGAAGCTGAAAATCACCGCCATCGGCAATTCCGCCGGCGTGATCCTGCCCAAGGAACTGCTGGCACGGTTGCGTGTGGGAAAAGGCGACGAGCTGTACGCGCTGGAAACGCCGGACGGCATCAAGCTCACTTCCTACGATCCCACCCTCGCCAAGCAGATGGAGGTGGCGGAACAGGTGATGCGCAAGCGCCGCAGCCTGCTGCGCAAGCTGGCGCAATGACTGACACGTTTCTCGCATGGATCGAAAAGCCGCTGGTGCTGGCAATGCACGAGCGGCAACTTGCCGAGCACGGCGGCAGTTCCGGTGTGCGCGACGAAAAATTGCTGGAATCGGCGCTGGCGCGCCCCCAGCGGTTGTTCGCGTACGGCGATCCGTTGCCTGATCTTGCTGATCTTGCAGCCAGCCTCGCCTTTGGCCTGGCACGCAACCATCCTTTCGTCGACGGCAACAAGCGCACCGCAGCGGTCGCCTGCGAAACCTTCCTCATGCTCAACGATGGCGTACTGGAAGCGAACAACGTCGAGTTGTATCCGCTCTACATCGCCCTCGCCGAGGGCAAATTGAGCCAAAAGGATTTCGCCGCCTGGCTGCGCCGGCACACCAGCCTGAAACCCGGCAAGCGCGTACAGGAACCACGCACTAAGCGATACCGCGCGCACGCGTAACCCGCAATCCGGCCGGATGGGAAAAACCTGTCGATTTCCACCGCGCTGGTTCGTCGCCATCAGGAGCGCGACAGAATGGCGCTACCCGGCGGTTTCCTGCTGCCACCCCCTAGAGGATCGAGACATGCCAAGTGCCCACGCAACGAGGAACATCGCCGTCTGCCTGTGGTTCGACGGCCAGGCCGAGGAAGCCGCCAACTTCTACGCGCGCACCTTCCCGGATTCGCACGTGGACGCCGTGCACCGCGCGCCGGGCGACTACCCGGCCGGCAAGCAGGGCGACGTGCTGACGGTCGAATTCACCGTGCTCGGCATGCCGTTCCTCGGCCTGAACGGGGGCCCGCAGTTCAAGTTCGACGAGGCGGTTTCCTTCCAGGTCTACACGCGCGACCAGGCCGAGACCGATCGCTTGTGGAACGCGATCACCGGCAACGGCGGCGCGGAAAGCGAGTGCGGCTGGTGCAAGGATCGGTTCGGCCTGTCGTGGCAGATCACCCCACGCGCCTTGATGGACGCGTTTACGGACACCGATCGCGCCGCCGCCAAACGCGCATTCGACGCGATGATGACGATGCGCAAGATCGACATCGCCACGATCGAAGCCGCGCGGCGGGGGTGACGTGGCATGTTGCAGGGCGGCAGACGCGCG
>JAGWZT010000392.1 GCA_018971925.1 Lysobacteraceae bacterium
CGAGGAGCAAGCTTCGATGAACACGATCGCAACGACCGCCATCGGACACGCACGCCGCCACGCCGGCTTCGTTGCCATCCTCGCGGCTCTGGCCGGATTGATGTTCGGTCTCGACGTCGGGGTTATCTCGGGCGCACAGCAGTTCATCCAGCGCGAGTTCGCCATCAGCGATCGCACGCTCGAAAACGTCGTCAGCAGCATGATGGTGGGCGCAGCGGTCGGCGCAGCGCTGGCGGCATGGCTGTCGATGCATTTCGGGCGCAAACGTTCGCTGGTGTTCAGCGGCAGCCTGTTCGTGATCGGCTCGCTGATCTGTGCAGCCGCGTGGTCGCCCGAAGCTCTGATCGGCGCGCGCTTCGTGCTGGGCCTCGCGATCGGCATTGCCGCGTTTACCGCGCCATTGTACCTGGCCGAGATCGCGCCGCCCGACCGGCGTGGCGCAATGATCTCGACCTACCAGTTGATGATCACCATCGGCATCTTCGTCGCGTTCCTGTCCGACACCGGCTTCAGCTACATCGAGGGCTGGCGCTGGATGCTGGGCATCATCGCGCTGCCCGGTGCGCTGTTCCTGCTGGGCGTGATGGGACTGCCGGAAAGTCCACGCTGGCTGGTGCTCAAGCAACGCCACGCCGATGCCGACGCGGTGCTGCAAAAGCTGCGTGGCGATCCCGCTGCGGTGCGCGACGAAGTCGCCGAAATCACGGAGCAGCTGCGTACGCCGCAGCAGGGCTGGCGCCTGTTTTTGCAGAACCGCAATTTCCGCCGGTCGGTCGCCCTCGGCATCGCGCTGCAGGTGGTCCAGCAGCTGACCGGCATCAACGTGGTGATGTACTACGCGCCGCGCATCTTCGCCGACATGGGCTACGCCACCAGCGCCCAGATGTGGTTCACCGCGATCGTCGGCTTGACCAACGTGCTGGCGACCTTCATCGCAATCGGTTTCGTGGACAAGATCGGACGCAAGCCCATCCTGTACGCCGGTTTCGTGGTGATGGCGATCGGGCTCGGCATCGTCGGCTGGCTGATGTACATGGGCATGGGCACCCAGGTCGAGCGTCTGCTCGCCGTGGCCATGCTGCTGCTGTTCGTGGTCGGGTTCGCGTTCTCCGCCGGTCCGCTGGTGTGGACCCTGTGTTCGGAGATCCAGCCCCTCAAGGGCCGTGATTTCGGCATCGGCGTTTCCACCGTCACCAACTGGGTGAGCAACGCCATCGTCGGCGCCACCTTCCTGACCCTGCTCAACGGCTTCGGTCACGCGCGAACATTCTGGCTGTATGCCGCCTTCAACGCGGTGTTCCTGTTGTTCACCTGGGCGCTGATTCCCGAAACCAGGGGTGTAACGCTCGAACAGATCGAACGCAAGTTGATGGCTGGCGAACGGCTGCGCAATATCGGCGCGTGAGAAGGGGGCTCATGGCTGGCCAGGCCATCGTTCGACATGACATGCGCGAGCCATTGAATGCAATGGGCGCGGCGCGCACGCGGCACAAGGCTTGTTCAGAGATTGCTGCGCGCACCCTGCTTCAACTTTTCGACGGTTTCGGCCGTGAGCGGACCGAGTACGCCGCGGCGCTGTTCGGGAATGTGCGCGACCGGGTCATCGTCGCCGAACACGTAGTAATCCAGCAGGTTGCGCCACGCCGCGCGTTCGGCGGCCGGCAGCGCGCGAAACGCCAGCAGACAGTGGTACAGCGCGGCGCGTGCGTGCCCGCTGACGTAACCCGGCACGTCCACCGGATTCCACCAGTAGTTCACCAGCGCGTTCAATTGCTCGCAGGATTCGACGTGATGCCACCATAACGGTGGAATGTAGATCGCATCGCCCTCGTCCAGTTCGGCCGCCAGCGCCGTTGCCAACGCGAGCTTCAGGCGCGGATAGCGCGGATCGTCCGGGCGATCCAGCCGTGCCATGCTGATCGCGGCGCCGGTGGGCGCATAGTCGAGCGGACCGACGTACAGGTTCGGCAGCTGATCGGGCGGGAACAGCGTGAAGCGGCGCGTTCCGCAGACCACGCAGGCGATGTTCCGCTGCGAATCGAAATGCGTGGGCGTGACCGTGCGGTTGCCCATCCACAGGCGCGGCTCGATGCTCGGATCGAGGAATGGAAGCTTGTGGTCTGACAGCAACCCCGGCAGACATTCGCGGATCGGTACGCTCTGGATCACCAGCCCCGGCGCGTGCGCGCGCTGGCTGTAGCCCGCCAGCCGCTGCAGGCCCAGGGTGATCGGCACCTTGAAATGCTGGTAGTTGAATTCGCCGAGGTCGGAGGTGTAGCCGATGATGCCTTCAGCGTCCGGCGCAATCAGCAGGGTTGTCACGTCGGCGCCGTTGTCCAGTTCCGCCAGCCGCTGTGCGAAAGCGGTGTCCGATTGCCGCGCCAGTTTCACGATCGGCCAGTCACGTACCAGGCCACGAATCACCAGTGGTTTGCCGTCCGCGACCACGGCGGCCAGATCGAAATCGCGCGGACCGCGTTCCTCGATCGCTGCTGGAGGCGGCACGCTGGCGGGGTTCATGGTAGTTCCGCATCGGCGGCCCGCACCGCCGC
>JAGWZT010000393.1 GCA_018971925.1 Lysobacteraceae bacterium
CCATCAACTCGACGAGCGTGAAACCGCAGGCGCGGCAGCGCGCGCGCAGGCGCGACACAAAACGGATACGCATGATTCGCTGTTTCCCCGGCACGACGGTTTAGCCCCTGTTGAAGCCGACGATGCGGGATGGATCATCCTGCCCAGCCGGCTGCTTGCCAAGCGCCCGGCGACGAACGGCATGTTTGGGCCGATGAGCGGTGATTCGGCCACGGAGAGCCGAGGTGTCCCGCCGCTGATCCGGGACAGCGTGACACGGTCGTGCCGGGGTTTCATGCCGTCATTCCGGGGCGACCCGAAGAGCTTGCCCCGGACTTGATCCGGGGGTCGAATCCGGAATCGGTTTCGGAAAATCGGTTCCAGGTACCTTCCAGACCGATTCCGGGTTCCGGCCTGCGGCCGGCCCCGGAATGACGAAGCACGTATGCAGCCGACTGCGAACCAGTTCGCGTGATGGAGGAGATTTCAGGAACGCGCGTTCGCGAGTTCCTTCATCACCTCGTCGAGCGCAGCTTGCCAATCGGGCGGCACGATACCGAACACATCGTGCAGTTTCGTCGTGTCCAGCACCGAAAACGCGGGGCGAGCTGCCCTGGTCGGATAGTCGGCGGTGCGGATGGCGATAACGCGTGGTGCGTGTTCGATCATCCCCCCGCGCTGCGCGCGACCCCCTTCGTTCCGAAGGGGGTGATTTTCTTCCCCCTTCGGCGCGAAGGGGGTAAAAAGCGGCGCGTGCTCGAAAATCGCGCGCGCGAAACCACACCAACTGGTTTGGCCGGAAGCCACGAGGTGGTAGGTGCCGTCGAGCTGCTTCGATGCGGGATCGTCAGCGGCATACCAGCGCGCAACAGCCTGCGCGGTGACCTCCGCGATCAGCCGAGCCGGCGTGGGCGCGCCGATCTGGTCGTCCACCACGCGCAGTTCGTCGCGTTCCGCGCCGAGGCGCAGCATGGTGCGCAGGAAGTTGTGTCCGCGCGCCGCATACACCCACGCGGTGCGAAGGATCAGGTGCCGCGCACCACTGTCGCGCAAGGCAATCTCGCCGGCAAGTTTGGAACGGCCATAAACGCTGACCGGATGGGTGGTGTCGGTCTCGCGGTACGGCCGGGTCGCGCCGCCATCGAATACGTAATCGGTGGAGTAATGCACCACGCGCGCGTTGTGCCGTTGCGCCCACGCACCGAGTACGCCAGGCGCGTCTCCGTTGATGCGCTGCGCGAGCTCGGATTCATCCTCTGCACGGTCGACCGCCGTGTAGGCGGCGGCGTTGATGATGACGTCCGGCGCGATGCGGTCCAGGGCTTTGGTCAAACCATCGAGGTCGGCGAGATCAATCGCTTCGCATGGGGTGCCGTCTTCGAGCTGGCCACTACGCGTGGCGGGGATGGTTTCATCGATGAACGCGGCGTCCGCCCGCGATGGTGAATCACCTGCTTCCTGTAGGAGGGCCGGAAGGCCCGACTGGGTCGCGGCTTCCGCCGCTCCTACCAACACCAGCGCACGCAGCAACTCGTGCCCCACCTGCCCGTTGGCGCCCGTGACAAGAATTTTGATTGGCTGATCCACAATATCCACTCGCACAAACCTGGCTTGTCATTCCGGGGCGCCCCGAAGGGGCGAACCCGGAATCGGTTTCAATGCCGATCATGACCGATTCCGGGTTCCGGCCTGCGGCCGGCCCCGGAATGACAACGATAAAACACCGTGATCATGCCGGCACTACGGCGTACCGACTGTTCAACCGGCCGCGTATATCGGCAACTTGTCCGCCGGCACGTCGGCGAGGAACGGCGCCTTTTCATCCTTGGCCGACAGCAACGGCTCCGCGACCGGCCAGTCGATGCCGATCGCAGCATCGTTCCAGCGCACGCCGGCGTCGGCGGCGGAATCATAAAGCGCGGTGCACTGGTACATGAACGTCGCCGAATCGCTCACCACGCAAAAGCCGTGCGCGAAACCTTCGGGGATCCATAACTGGCGATGGTTGTCCGCGGTCAGCATCGCCGCTTCCCATTTGCCGAACGTGGATGACCCGCGCCGGATGTCGACCGCGACGTCGTACACCTCGCCCGCCAGCACCGAAACCAGCTTGCCCTGCGGATGCGGCCACTGGTAGTGCAGGCCGCGCAACACGCCCTTCGCCGAGCGCGAAACGTTGGACTGCACGAAACGCGCGTCGATGCCGAGCTCGGCGTACTTCGCGGCGTGGAAACTTTCGAAGAAGTAGCCGCGCGCATCGCCGTGCACCACGGGTTCGATGACGCATACGCCGGGCAGCCGGGTATCGATGCGTTTGAGGTGAGGGTGTTGGGTCATGCAATCAGCATCCTGTCAGCCACTGTGCCGGATCACGATTCGTTTCTTGGTCGTCATTCTAGGGCGCCACAAATTCTCGCCATCATTCCGGGGCGCCACAATTTCCCTCTCGTCATTCCAAGTCGCCACAAATTCTCGCTCGTCATTCCGGGGCGCCACAATTTCCCTCTCGTCATTCCAAGTCGCCACAAATTCTCGCTCGTCATTCCGG
>JAGWZT010000394.1 GCA_018971925.1 Lysobacteraceae bacterium
TCCGTGCGGTCGATCTGGCGCAATACCTGCCGCAGACCCTCGACCTCGGGATCGGCAAGCCGCAGGTCGCGGTGATCGTGGCCGAGGGCGACATCGTCGCGGGCAAGCAGCCGACGGGAAAGATCGGCGGCGAATCCACCGCCGCGCTCATCCGCGCCGCGCGCGCCGACCACAACGTGCGTGCGGTCGTGCTGCGCGTCGATTCCCCGGGAGGCGAGGCGTTCGCCGCCGAACAGATCCGCCGCGAAGTGGTGTTGGCCGAGCAGGCCGGCAAACCGGTGGTCGTGTCGATGGGCGACATGGCCGCCAGCGGCGGCTACTGGATCTCGATGAACGCCAACCGGATCTTCGCTGAGCCCGACACCATCACGGGTTCGATCGGCATCTTTGGCCTGTACTTCACCGGTTCCGAGGGCCTGGCGAAACTCGGTATCAACACCGCGGGCGAGGGCACCACGCCGCTGGCGGGCGCGTTCGATTTCCGGCGTCCGCTCGATCCCGCGTTGAACGCGATGATCCAGAGCAGCATCGATTGGGGCTATCACCGCTTCGTGGACAACGTCGCCAAGGCGCGCGGCAAGAACTACGCCGACGTCGACGCGATCGCGCAGGGGCGCGTGTGGACCGGCGCGCAGGCGCTGCAGCGCGGACTGGTCGATCAACTGGGCGGTCTCCAGGACGCGGTCGCGTATGCGGCGAAGGACGCCAAGCTCGGCGACAACTATGCCGTGCGCTACATCGAGCCACCGCTCAATCTGTTGCAGCGATTCTTCCTGGGCATCGGCGACAGCGCCTCCGCGCGCGCGCTGACATCGTTGGGCATGCATTTGCCGAAGTCGTGGCTGCTGGCGGTGCCGAAGCTGCTGCCGGAACTCGCGTGGCTGCAACACGCCGCGCCCGGCAAGCCCGTCGAGTACGCGTATTGCTTCTGCCGGTTGCAGCCCTGACATCGCAAAAGCGGTTCCGCTCGCAGGCGAGCGGGGTACTTTTTGTTTCGGCAAAAAGTACCCAAAAACCATTGCGCCTGTGGCGGTGATCTCGACAACGTTCTGTTGTCCCGATTGCCTTTGCCACGATGCCGATCGCGCGCCGGCCCGCTTGGCGCGAGAAGCGCAGGGAAGTTGAGGCAACACGATGTTGCCGAAACCGTCGTGCCGGGCGCTTGGCTTTGGCTACTTTCGCCGAAACGAAAGTAGCTCGCTCGCGGAGCGAGCGAAACCGCTCCGCAGAGTCACATCGACGACATGCCCATCCCGTAGGGATCGTCCTGCGGCAGGTCGCTGCCGGTGGCGCCCTCGGCCAGCCGGATCTTGAGCGCGAGGCCGTCGCGCGAGTCGGCTTTCGACAAAGCCTCTTCCAGGTCGATCGTGCCTTCCTTGTACAACCGGTACAACGACTGGTCGAAGGTCTGCATGCCTTCCTCGAGGCTGCGTTCCATCGCCAGCTTGATCTCGTGCACCTCGCCGCGGCGCAGCAGGTCGCGGATGTGCGGGGTGTTGATCAAGACTTCGGTGGCGGGCCGGCGGCGGCCGTCCTTGCCGACCACGAGGCGCTGCGAAATGATGGCTTTCAGGTTCAGCGCCAGGTTCATCAGGATGTTGCGGTGCGCGGCTTCCGGGAAGAAGTTGAGGATGCGCTCGATGGTCTGGTCGGCGTTGTTGGAATGCAGCGTGGCCAGGCAGATGTGGCCGGTTTCGGAGAAGCCGATCGCCGCGTCCATGGTGTCGGTGTCGCGGATCTCGCCGATCAGGATCACGTCCGGCGCCTCGCGCATCGCGTTCTTCAGCGCCTCGTGGTAGCTGTGGGTGTCGAGCCCCACCTCGCGCTGGTTGACGATGGACTTCTTGTGGCGATGCAGGAATTCGATAGGGTCCTCGATGGTGAGGATGTGCCCCGCGGAGTTGGTGTTGCGGTAGTCGATCATCGACGCCAGCGTGGTCGACTTGCCGGAACCCGTCGCGCCCACGACGAGGATCAGGCCGCGCGGCTCCATGATCAGCTTCTTGTAGATCTGCGGCAGCAGCAATTCCTCGATGGACGGAATGTCGCTCTTGATCGCGCGGATCACCAGCGCGACTTCGCCGCGCTGCTTGAACACGTTGACGCGGAAGCGGCCGACATCCTTCACCGCCAGCGCCATGTTGTATTCGAGCTCGCGCTCGAACTTCGGCACCGAGCCCTCGTCCATCAGCGAGTACGCGATCTTCTTCACCATGCCGGATGGCAGCGGCGACGTGCCCAGCGCGGCCAGCCGGCCCTCGATCTTGATGTGCACGGGCGTGCCGGTGCTGAGGAACATGTCCGACGCACCGCGATCCATCATCAGCTTGAGGAAGTACCCGATGTCCATCATTGATCCCCGGTCTCGAAGGCCTGCGCAGGTCGCCGCGGCGTTGCAAAGCCGAAATGGTACGCCGACAATGCCCCGACGCGCTCCCCTGAGTGGTGTTTATGACACGCACACGCCGAAAAATCCATGACCTCGCCCTGCTGGGGCTGGTTGGTTTCGCCGCTGCCCTGGCTGGC
>JAGWZT010000395.1 GCA_018971925.1 Lysobacteraceae bacterium
CGACGTTGACGCCTAGCTGCAAGGCCAGGTCGCGGCCGAGCACGACCTTCCACGACCCGGGCGTGAGCGCCGACAACCGTCCCGCGATCATCTTGGAACCGATGTCGGCAACCTTGGGCTCCTGATCAGGCAGGATGCCGCGGATCAACGCACCGGCATTCGCGGCGTTGCCAACCAGCCAGCCGCCCTGTTCGACGTACGGCGCAGCGCCCCGCACGTGCGGATTCTGCTCCGCGATCGCGAGCGCCTTTTGCCAGTTGGGCATGCTGTTGCCGACGCCGCTGATGGTGGCCTGCGACACCATCGCCAGCGTGCGCGAACGCAATTCCCCATCGAACCCGTTCATCACCGAAATCACCGTGATCAGGGCGGTAAGGCCGATGACCAGCCCCAGCATCGACACCACACTGATGAAGGAGATGAAATGGTTGCGCCGCTTGGCGCGGATGTAGCGGGTGCCGATGTAGAGTTCGAGGGGTCGGAACATGCGATGAAAAGCCGGGACTGGGGATTCGGGATTCGGGATTGGCAACCGTACCGGCTATCGCAAGCCCATGCCGTGGCGCAGCGTGACGGAAAAGCGCAAACGCGGCAAGCGGTTCAGACCATCAAGGACTGTCGGCGTTCCCTGACGCGACGGCGACGGCGGCTTCGGCACTCAGCCGCATCCGCAACCGGCGCCGGGTATCCGCATCGAGATTATCGGGCAACAACCACAGGTGCGCGCGTTCGCGCGGTGGCCAGCGCAACGTCAGCACGATCAGCGGCCCGAGTACCCGCGCACCGCTGACGACGCCCTGCACCGCCAGACCAGCCGCGTTGTCGCGCAACGTGATGTCGGTGGTTCCGTCCTCACGCCACACCAGTGCCTTGACCCGCGGCCGCAACATGCCGGCGACGACCGCCGCGACATAGGCCAAGGTCGCGAGATGGAGAGCATGGTGCAGCCACGCGGGACCGTGCATAAGCTGCACGGCCACCAGTGCGAGCAGCCCGACGACGAGCGTAGCGATCACCAGCAACCACGACACCCGGCAGGTGAATCCGATGGCTGGTGCCTGCTTCACGGCGCCAGTCCGGCGCGCTGGCGAATTTCCGTCACGATCGCGCGCCACTCCGCGCGCGGCGGTTCGGCGTGTCCCGTCAGCCAATCCCAGAGCTCGGGATCCTGCCGGTCCAGCAGGGCGTCGAACACGGCGAATTGCACTGCGTCCATGGACGCACCATGCGCTTCCAGCCAGCCGCCCAGCAGCGCATCCAGTTCGCGCGTGCCGCGCCGGCAACGCCACTGGATGCGCTTCAATCGCGCGTCGGTCGAAGGCACCACTTGGCTCCCCTCGCAATCCGCACCGTCATACCGTGCGGTTGACGAGCATGAGCTTGATCTCGGCGATCGCCTTGGCAGGGTTCAAACCCTTCGGGCACGTGTTGGTGCAATTCATGATGGTGTGGCAACGGTACAGCTTGAACGGATCATCGAGATCGTCGAGGCGATCGCCGGTCGCTTCGTCGCGCGAGTCGATGATCCAGCGGTAGGCTTGCAGCAGCACCGCGGGGCCGAGGAAACGGTCGGGGTTCCACCAGTAGCTTGGACACGAAGTGGTGCAGCAAGCGCAGAGGATGCACTCGTACAACCCGTCGAGCTTCTTGCGGTCCTCCGGCGATTGCAGGCGCTCGCGCGAACCCGGCGAACTCTGGGTTTGCAGCCACGGCTTGATCGACGCGTACTGCGCATAGAAATGCGTGAGGTCCGGCACCAGGTCCTTCACCACCGGCATGTGTGGAAGCGGGTAGATGCTGACGGGACCGTCTGGCAATTCATCCAGCCCCTTGATGCAGGCCAGCGTGTTCTCGCCGTCGATGTTCATCGCGCACGAACCGCAGACACCTTCGCGGCAGGAGCGGCGCAGCGTGAGCGTGGGGTCGATCTCGTTCTTTATCTTCAGCAGGACGTCCAGGACCATCGCCATGCCGGTGACGTCCACCTCGTAGGTGTCCACGCGCGGGTTGCCGCCGACATCGGGATCCCAGCGGTACACGCGGAAGCTGCGCACCTTCTTGGCGCCGGGTTTCGCGGCGAAGTGCTTGCCCTTCTGCACCTTCGACATTTGCGGCAATGTGAATTCGGCCATTTCAGTACCTTTGTTTATCGCTCGCCACTTCCACTCAAACGGCAGGTCGCTCGCTCCGCTCGCTGCAAAGTCGCGCCTTCGGCGCTGCAAAGAGTCAACAGGAGCCCAGCCCCGGGTCCTTGCCTTTACCCTTTACAGGGCGCGCAGCGCCCGACTGACTCTTTATTGTTCCTAGTACACCCGCTTCTTCGGCGGCACGGTCGCCACTTCTTCGTCCATCGTGTTCGAATGCACGGGCCGGTAATCGAATCCGCAGCGGCCGTTGTCATCGACGGTCACCAGCGTGTGTTTCATCCATTCGGCGTCGTTGCGGTCTGGATAATCCTCGCGCGCATGCGCGCCGCGGCTTTCCGGGCGCTGTTCGGCCGAGTGCATGGTGCCGAC
>JAGWZT010000396.1 GCA_018971925.1 Lysobacteraceae bacterium
ATGCAACGGTCGCCGTGGGATTTTTCGAGCGGCGGTCCGTCGAGCGGGATCTACAAGAGCACGGATGGCGGCGCGCACTGGCAGAACATAAGCCACAACAGGGGTTTGCCGGCCGGCGTACTGGGCAAGGTCGGGCTGGCGGTGGCGCCGTCCAACCCGAACGTGGTGTACGCGCTCGTCCAGGCGCACGTGACCGACAGCGAACCGGGCGGGCTGTACCGCTCGGAGGACGCCGGCAAGACCTGGAAGCTGATGAACACCAGCATGGAGATCACGCAGCGCGCGTTCTATTACATGCGCGTGTACGTCGATCCGAAGAACGCCAACACCCTCTGGCTTCCGAACGTCGAACTCCTCGTGTCGCACGATGGCGGCAAGACCATCAAGAAGGTGTCGACGCCGCACGGCGACAACCATGCGTTGTGGATCAATCCGGAAAATCCGGAAATCATGATCGAGGGCAACGATGGTGGCGCCACGGTTTCGTTGAACGGCGGCCGCAGCTGGAGTTCCGAGATGAACCAGCCGACGGGTCAGTTCTACCACGCCAACCTGGATGACCAGTTCCCGTTCCATATCTATGGCGCGCAACAGGACCGCGGGTCGGTCGAAGGGCCGAGCGCTGCGAACGGGTCTACGATCCCGCCGGTGTGGAAGAACGTGATCGGCGGCGAAATCGGCTGGGTGGTGCCGACGCCGGGCCAGCCGTGGGTGAGCTATGGCACCGGGTACTACGGCCTGAACTTCAAGGAGAACCGCCGCATCGCGGTGCTCACCAACGTCACGCCGTATCCCGACTACAAGTTCGGCCACAAGGGCGCGAGCATCAAGTACCGTTTCGGCTGGACCTTCCATCCGATCGCGTTCGCGCCCGGCAATCCCAGGATGCTGCTGGTCGGCGCGAACGTCGTGCTCAAGACCCTGGACCAGGGCATCCACTGGACGGTGATCAGCCCCGACCTGACGCGCAACGACAAGAGCAAGCAGGAGCGTCCGGGTGGCCCGATCAGCGCCGACGTCACCGGCGAGGAGATGTACGACACCATTTCGTCGATCGCAATCTCGCCGTTCTCCGACGACACCATCTGGGTGGGCACGGATGACGGTCTGGTGCAGTTGACCACCGACGGCGGCAAGACCTGGAACCAGGTGCGTCCGCCCGACATGCCGACCTGGGCCATCGTGTCGAGCCTCGAGGCGTCGCCGACGGATCGCGGCACCGCGTACGTGACGGCCAGCCGCTTCATGTGGGACGACTTCCATCCCTACGTGTACAAGACCACCGACTTCGGCAAGCACTGGACGCAGATCACCAACGGATTGCCGGACGACGAGTACGCGATGAGCATCCGCCAGGATCCGGTGAATCCGAACCTGCTGTTCGCCGGCACCAGTGCCAGTGTCTACATGAGCCTGGACGGCGGCGCGCACTGGCAGTCGCTGGCGCTGAACCTTCCCGCGGTGGTGGTCAACGACATCCAGATCCAGCCCAAGCAGCACGCCGTGGTGCTGGCGACGTTCGGCCGCGCGTTCTGGGTCATGGACAACCTGCAGTTCCTGGAACAACTCGAAAGCGCGGACGTGAAGAAGGACTCGCCGTACCTGTTCAAGCCGCAGCAGACACGGCTGGTGAAGCGCAGCACGCGGGGTTCCGGTGCCGCGCAAATCGGCGGCACGAATCTGCCCGCGGGTGCGACCGTGTTCTTCCACCTGCCGGCGGACTACAACGGCAAGACTCCGGTGAAGCTGGGTTTCGAGGATGCGTCCGGCAAGCTGGTCAACAGCTACACCTTGCCGGTCAAGCTCGAACCCAGGCAGGACAAGGTCGAGGACGCGTTCGCGAAGCCAAAGAAGGCTCCCGCCAAACTGCACCCCGGCATGAACAGCTTCCACTGGGACCTGCGCTATCCGGACGCGCAGGACGTGAAGGGCATCTACCACTCGTACTTCGCGGCAGCGAAGCCGGCCGGTCCCGAAGCGGTGCCCGGCAAGTACTACGCGGTGTTGCACTATGGCCGCAGCACGTTGAAGCAGCCGTTCGAGATCAAGCTCGATCCGCGGCTGGACACGACCCAAGCGGGCTTGCAGGCACGCTTCGACCTCTTGATGCGGCTGCGCGATGCGGTGAACGACCTCAGCACGCATTTGAACCAGGCCATCGACACGCGGGATGCGCTCGACAAGGCGATGGAAAAGAAGAGCGTGGATGCCGACGCGGCGAACAAGGCCGTGGCGACGCTGGACCACGACATCGACAGCATGGTGAACCTCAAGATCCAGTCGGGCGAAGGCGCCCTGGTGTACGCGCCGCAACTGCGCGCCTGGCTGTCGGCGATTTCGAACCAGGTGGATTTTGCGTTCGTGCAGCCGACACCGTCGATGGTGGAAGTGGCGAACGGCTACATCACCGAGTCGGAAACTGCGGTGAAGCGTTTGCAGTCCGACACGACGGCGGCCAAGGCGGTGCTGAAACACTGAGGTTCCGGGCGTGGTGCCGACCCGGTTTGCGCGC
>JAGWZT010000397.1 GCA_018971925.1 Lysobacteraceae bacterium
CGAGATCCATGTTGGCGGTGCCGGGCGTGTCGCTGGGCGAGGTCAGCACCGTGAAGATCGACGGATCGGGATGGTCGTAGGAAATCGAGCCGATGGTATTGAAACGGCGCAGGTCGTAGCGGCAGGGCACGTCGCTGCCGTGCCACGCGACCACGTCCAACGGCGAATGGTCGATCGGCGCGCGCCACAGGTTGCCCTGGAACTTGGCGACCAATTCGAACTCGCCTTCGACATCTTCGAAGGCCGCGACCGGGGTCTCGAAGTCGCGCGGGTTGGCGTTACCGTTGGATCCGATAGGCCCGAGTTCGGGCAGCCGCAGGTGCGCGCCGAAGTTCTCGCATGCATAGCCGCGTGCGGTGCCGTCGGGCAGCTCGACGCGAAAACGCACGCCGCGCGGGATCAAGGCGATCTGCTGCGGCTCGACCTCCAGCACGCCGAACTCGGTGGCGATGCGCAACCGGCCTTGTTCAGGGACGAGCAGCAATTCGCCGTCGGCGTCATAGAAATAGCGCCCCTGCATCGGCGTGTTGCAGGCATACATGTGGATGCCGACACCAGTCTGGCTCGCCGCGGAGCCGTTGCCCGCCATCGTGAACAGGCCGTCCACGAAGTCGGTCGGGACCTTCGGAAGAGGGAACGGGCTCCAGCGCATCTGGTCCGGTGGTGTCGGCGACTCGTCGAAGCGGTTGTGGAAGGCGATCTGTTCGAAGGGTTCGAAAGATCCGTGCAGCGCGGCCGGACGGATGCGGTACAGCCAACTGCGGCGGTTGGCATGGCGCGGCGCGGTGAACGCCGTGCCCGACAACTGTTCGGCATACAGGCCGTAGGGCACGCGTTGCGGCGAGTTCTGCCCGACGGGCAGCGCGCCCTCCAGGGCTTCGCTCGCGTGCTCGTTGCCGAAGCCGGTCAGGTAACGGGTGGCCATGGTTCGACTCCGTGGACGGTCAAAGCACGCCGCGCCGCATCTGGTCCCGCTCGATGGATTCGAACAGGGCCTGGAAGTTGCCCTCGCCGAAACCTTCGTTGCCCTTGCGCTGGATGATCTCGAAGAAGATCGGGCCGATGCAGTTCTGGGTGAAGATCTGCAGCAGCAGTTTCCGCTTCGTTTCCATGTCGGCGTCGATCAGTATCTTGTTCTTCGCGAGGCGCGGCACGTCCTCGCCGTGGTTCGGCACGCGCACGTCGATCACCTCGAAGTAGGTGTCGGGCGTGTCGAGGAATTCGACGCCGGCCGCGCGCATCTTCTCCACCGTGTCGTAGATGTTGTCGGTGAACAGCGCGATGTGCTGGATGCCTTCGCCCTTGTACTGGTCGAGGTATTCGTTGATCTGCGACTTGGGGTCGCTGGATTCGTTGAGCGGAATTCGCACCATGCCGTCCGGTGCGGTCATCGCCTTGGACACGAGCCCGGTCTTGGCGCCCTTGATGTCGAAGTACCTGATCTCGCGGAAATTGAACAGGCGCTCGTAATAGCCCGCCCACTTGGCCATCTCCCCGAAGTACAGGTTGTGGGTGAGGTGGTCGATGAAGGTCAGCCCGAAACCCTTCGGATTGCGCTGCGCTTGCGGCACCAGCCATTCGTAATCGTCGAACACCGAACCCCGGTCGCCATAGCGGTCGACCAGATACAGCATGCAGCCGCCGATGCCTTCGATCACCGGCGCGTCGATCGCACGGGTGTCTGCCTTGTGCGTGACTTCCTTCGCACCGTTGGCCAGCGTGGCCTTCAGCACTTCGGATGCCGGCCGCGAAAAACGGATCGCGAAACCGCAGGCGCAGGGACCGTGCTGCTTCGCAAAGTCCGCCGCGAAAGAATCGGCCTGCTCGTTGACCAGCAGGTTGCACCCGCCCTGGCGATACAGGGTGATGGCCTTTTCCTTCTGCCTGGCGACCGGCGTGAAGCCCAGCCGCTTGAACAGGCCGTGCAGCAACCCGGGATCGGGCGCGGCGAATTCCACGAATTCGAAACCGTCAACGCCCATCGGGTTGGCGAACGTGGTCGGATGCATGCCGGTGTTGGGTTGGGCGTTCATATTGCTCTCCACAAACGAGGCTCGTTTCACTACAATAGTTTCAAATGAAACCATTTGCAACCCGTCCGCAGACGCCAGGACACGCCCCCATCGAGCTGGAAAAGTTCGTGCCTTACCAGTTGTCGATCGTATCCAATACGGTCAGCGAGGAGATCGCGCGCGAGTATCGCGAGCGTTTCGACCTCGGCACCACCGAATGGCGGGTGATGGCGGTGCTGGCGCGCTACGACGGCCAGGACCTGTCGGCGCGCGCGGTGGCGCGGCTGACCGCGATGGACAAGGTGGCGATCAGCCGTGCGCTGGCGCGGCTGGTTGCCGACGGCCGCGTGCTCCGGCGTACCCATGTGGGAGACAAGCGTCGGTCCGTGCTGCGGCTTTCCGCCGTCGGGTGGCGCATCCACGACGCGGTCGCGCCGCTGGCGCGCAAGCACGAGCGTGAGTTTCTTGCAGCACTGGACGAAGAAGAGCGTGCGTG
>JAGWZT010000398.1 GCA_018971925.1 Lysobacteraceae bacterium
GACGACGGCTACCAGCGCTTCTTCGCCTACATCGCGCTGTTCACCTTCTCGATGCTGATGCTGGTGATGAGCAACAACTTCATGCAGCTGTTCTTCGGCTGGGAAGCGGTGGGCCTGGTGTCCTATCTGCTGATCGGGTTCTGGTACAAGCGGCCGACCGCGATCTACGCCAACCTCAAGGCCTTCCTGGTCAACCGCGTCGGCGATTTCGGCTTCGTGCTCGGCATCGCCGCGGTGCTGTATTTCCTCGGCACGCTGGACTACGCGCAGGCTTTCGCCCACGCGCCGACGCTGGCCGGCAAGGGTCTCAGCATCGACGGCCACGTGTGGTCCGCGGCGACGGTGATCTGCGTGCTGCTGTTCATCGGTGCCATGGGCAAGTCGGCGCAGGTGCCGCTGCACGTCTGGCTGCCGGACTCGATGGAGGGCCCGACGCCGATCTCGGCGCTGATCCACGCCGCGACCATGGTCACCGCGGGCATCTTCATGGTGGCGCGCATGTCGCCGCTGTACGAGATGTCCACCACTGCGCTGTCGGTGGTGCTGATCGTCGGCGCGACGACCGCGTTCTTCATGGGCCTGGTCGGCATCGTGCAGAACGACATCAAGCGCGTGATCGCCTATTCCACTTTGTCGCAGCTCGGCTACATGGTCGTGGCACTGGGCGTGTCGGCGTACGCCGCAGGCATCTTCCACCTGATGACCCACGCGTTCTTCAAGGCGTTGCTGTTCCTCGGCGCGGGTTCGGTGATCGTGGCAATGCACCACGAGCAGGACATGCGCTACATGGGCGGCCTGCGCAAGTACATGCCGGTCACCTGGATCACGATGTGGATCGGCTCGCTGGCGCTGGTCGCAACGCCGGGGTTCTCGGGATTTTTCTCGAAGGACCAGATCATCGAGGCGGTCGGTGAGTCGCATATTTTCGGTTCGACCTACGCGTACTGGTGCGTGCTGTTGGGCGTGTTCGTGACCGCGCTGTACAGCTTCCGCCTGCTGTACATGACCTTCCACGGCAAGGAGCGCTTCAAGGTCGTGCATGGGTCGCACGATTCGCACGATCATCACCAGGGCGTGCTGGCGCACGCGCCGAAGGAATCGCCGTGGGTCATCACCGTGCCGCTGGTGCTGCTGGCGATCCCGTCGGTCATCATCGGCTGGTTCACGATCAAGCCGCTGCTGTACGACGGCTGGTTCGGCAGCGCGATCAAGGTGCTGCCCGGCCACGACGTGCTGGCGCACATGGCGGAGGAATTCCACGGTCCGCTGGCGATGTTCGTGCACAGCTTCATCACGCTGCCGTTTTGGATCGCGGTAGCCGGCTTCGCGGTGGCGACATACGTGTATCTGTTCAATCCCGCCATCGCCGACCGCGCGGCGCGGATGTTCCTGCCGATTTTCAGGATGCTCACCCGCAAATACTGGGTGGACGAGGTGTACTTCAACCTGTTCGCCCGCGGCGGCGTGAAGCTGGGCCGCGCCTTCTGGAAAGGTGGCGATCGCGCGATGCTGGACGGCGTGATGGTCGACGGTTCGGCGTCGGCGGTCGAGCGCAGTTCGCGCGTGTTCCGCCGCCTGCAGACCGGCTTTTTGTATCACTACGCATTCGCGATGATCGTCGGGCTGATCCTGCTGCTCGGCGGCCTTTGGTATTGGGGATTGCACTGATGGCCGGCACGCAACATTCCAAGGATTTCGCATGAGCACCTGGCCCATCCTCAGCATCCTGGTTTGGTTCCCGTGCCTTGGCGCGATCGTCGTGTTGCTGGCGGGCAACGCGCGTCCGCACGTGGCACGCTGGCTGACACTGGCATTCACCGTCATCACCTTCGGCTTAAGCCTGGTGATGCTGGCGCAATACCAGATCGGTCCCGGCGGCTTCCAGTTGCAGGAAAAGCTGCGCTGGATTCCCGGCATCAACACCAGCTACCACATGGGCGTGGACGGCATCGCCGTTGCCCTGATCGTGCTGACCACCTTCACCTCGATCCTGGTGATCGGCGGCGCGTGGCAGGTCATCAAGGACAAGGTGCACCAGTACATGGCCGCGATGCTGGTGCTGGAAGGCCTGCTGATCGGCGTGTTCTGCGCGATGGACGCGCTGCTGTTCTATCTCTTCTTCGAAGCCATCCTGATCCCGATGTTCTTCCTGATCGGCATCTGGGGCGGCCCGCGCCGCGTCTACGCGACGCTGAAGTTCTTCATCTACACGTTCTTCGGATCGATCTTCTTCCTGATCGGCCTGTTGTACATGTACCACCGCGCCGGCACCTTCGACCTGCCGGCGTTGTGGGCTTTCCCGTTCACGATGCAGGAGCAGAGCTGGCTGTTCTTCTCGTTCCTGATCGCCTTCGCGGTGAAGACACCGATGGTGCCGGTGCATACCTGGCTGCCGGATGCGCATGTCGAGGCGCCGACCGGCGGCTCGGTGATCCTGGCCGCGATCATGTTGAAGGTCGGCACCTACGGCTTCATCCGCTTCTCGCTGCCGATCGTGCCGGA